>DASSQJ010000254.1:0-2235 GCA_035702545.1 Phycicoccus sp. | reverse complement strand
GGAGCGGCGACCTCTTCTCGGCGATGCGCTCCACGCTCGGGGCGGACCGGTCCCGCGAGCACCTCGAGGCGCACGCGGCGGGCGACACCGTGACCAACGTCCACCTCCGGGCCGAGCACGTCGTCCACTGGGCGACCCGTGGCGGCGCCCGGGCCCTCGGCACCGACGAGATCGGCCGGCTCACGCCGGGTGCGAAGGCCGACGTCGTCCTCATCCGCAACGACCGGTCCCCGGTGTCGTTCCCGCTGCTCAACCCCTACGGGCAGGTCGCCTTCCAGGCCCAGCGCGGAGACGTGCACACCGTCGTCGTCGACGGCCGGGTCGTCAAGCACGAGGGCGAGCTCGTCGGGGTCGACCTCGCGGACCTGCGACGCCGCGCCGACGCGACGGTCGAGCACCTCCGCTCCGTCATGGGCGAGGAGGCCTGGCTCGCCGGGATGAGCCCACAGCTGCCGAGCGACGACGACAAGGTCTTCGACAACCCGTACCAGTACACCGACTTCCGCACCGACACGACGTTGGCCCGCGGCAGCATCTTCGGCGAGCCGGGCTCCGGAGAGGAGTGAGCCCCCGCCGGGGCGGCGCGTAGGGTCGGCCCGGCACCGCGAGACGACAAGGAGGTGCCGATGGCCGGTCGTGGCCAGGGCCCGGACTTCGTCGAGGCGCTCGCCCGGGGGCTCGACGTCATCGCCTGCTTCGACGCCGGGCACCCGCGCCGCAGCCTCAGCGAGGTCGCGGCGGCCACGGACCTCGCCCGCCCGACGGCGCGCCGCCTGCTCCTCACCCTCGAGGAGCTCGGCTTCGTCCGCCACGTCGACGGCTCCTTCGAGCTGACCCCTCGGGTGCTCAGCCTCGGTGTCGCCTACGTCGCCTCGCTGGGGCTCTGGGACGTCGCCCGGCCGCGGATGGAGTGGCTCGTCGCCCGGACGGGGGAGTCCTCGTCGATGGCCCAGCTCGACGGGTCCGACATCGTCTACGTCGCCCGGGTGTCGGTGCCGAAGATCATCGCGCTGCGGGTCGAGGTCGGCACCCGCTTCCCGTCCCCGCCGACGTCGCAGGGCAAGGTGCTCCTCGCCGGGTTGCCGATCGAGCGGCTCGACGAGGTCCTGGCAACCCCGAGCCGGTCCCCCGTCGTCCCCCGCAAGGTGTGGGATCCCGTCGAGCTGGGCGACGAGCTGACCGCGGTCCGGGCCCGGGGGTGGGCCCTCGCCGACGAGGAGCTGGCCCCGGGCGTCCGGTCGGTCGCCGTCCCGGTGCGTGACGGCACGGGCACCGTCCGGGCGGCGATGAACGTCACCGTCCACGCCGCGGAGACCTCCACCGAACGCCTCCTCGAGGAGCACCTGCCGCTCCTCCAGCGCGCCGCGGGTGACGTCAGCGCGGACTGGGCTGTGTGGCAACGGCGCCCGCACGTCGACGCGGCCGGGCCCTAGGCCCACACCCGTCGAACGACGAGAACACGCGGCGGCACCTCGAGTGGATGCGGCGCGTCCTCGTCGCTCGACCGGGTCACGCGAAGATGAGAAAGAGCAGAAGACCGGCCACGCCGAGCCCGAGCAGGACCGCCACCAGCGCCTCGCCGCGCATGGCGTCCCGGGCGGGCAGCCGGAAGAACGCGATCGCTCCGAGGACGACCGGCGGGGCGCCGACCGCCACGGCGAAGATCGCCTCTCCCACACCGGGTGAGAAGGATGCCGACGCGCGGAGGTCCGCGATCCCGATCGCCATCATCATCGCCGCATAGCCCATGAGGAACGCGACGCCCAGGGCGACGTGCACGACGACGCTCCCGGGTGTCCGCGAGCGGACTGGGCGTGCGACCGGGTGCCACTCGCGGCCGTCCCACCACCACCGGCCATCGGCGCTGTAGCGCGCGAGTGGCGTGTCAGGGCGCGCGACGCCCGGTACAGGTCGCCACTCGCGGCCGTCCCACCACCATCGGCCGTCAGGGCTGTACTGGCACTGGGGGACATGATCCGTGGAGGTCATGGCGACGCACCTCCTCGAGGCACCTCCATCGTCCCGCTCCGGTGGCGGCGCTGCCCGACACCGGAGACCGACCTCACTCGGCCGCCGGTTGCGGAGCCTTCGCGGCCGCCGCCGACCGGAGGGTGGTCAGGGCCAGGCGGCGAGCACCGTCGCCACGACCACCCAGGTCGCCGCCGCGCAGACGAGGACGAACGAGAGCACCCAGGCGGCCCTCGGGACCGGGGTCAGCCGGGCGAGGACGTCGGG
>DASSQJ010000253.1:0-3625 GCA_035702545.1 Phycicoccus sp. | reverse complement strand
CGAGACGACCGAGCAGCTCGCGCAGGCCGTCACGGCGCGCGAGGCCGCCGAGGCTGCGTACGCCGACGAGCAGACCCGGCTCGCGCGGCTCGCCCGGGCCGCCGCCGACCGCCGCGAGGGCCTGGCCCGGCTCGCCGGCCAGGTCGCCGCCCGCCGGAGCCGCATCGAGGCGGGGGAGGCCGAGATCGGCCGGCTCGAGGGGCTCGCGGCTGCCGCGCGGGAACGCGCGCGCGAGTCCGAGGCGGAGTTCTCCCGCCTCGAGGGCGGCATCGCGGCGACCGAGGAGGGCGAGGAGGGCCTCGACACCGCGTACGAGTCCGCGGCGGCACGCCTCGCCGAGGTCGAGGCCGAGGTGGAGCGCCTCGTCGCGGCGGAGCGCGAGGCCGAGCGCGACCGCGCGTCGGCCGGTGCCCGCCTCGAGGCGCTCGAGCTCAGCCTGCGGCGCAAGGACGGTGCCGCGACGCTCCTCGCCGCGGCTGACGGGCGGCACGGCGTCATCGGCGCGGTGGCGTCCCTGCTCCACGTCAGCGGGGGTCACGAGCACGCGGTCGCGGCGGCGCTCGGCTGGGCCTCCGACGCCCTCGCCGTCGGCTCGGCCGAGGACGCCGTCGCCGCCATCGCCGCGCTGCGCGCCGAGGACGGCGGGCGGGCGGGCCTGCTCGTCGGCGCGACCGCCCGGCCGAGCGACCCCGGCCGAGGTCCGCCCGGCCGTCGAGCAGCTCCTCGAGCGGGTCGCCCTCGTCGCCACGGCCGAGCACGCGGTCGCCCTCGTGTCCCGCCATCCCGGGGTCACGGCCGTGACCGACGACGGGGACGTCTTCGGACCCGGGTGGGCCCGGGGCGGGTCGAGCGCCGGGGAGAGCCTGCTCGAGGTCCAGGCCGCGGTCGAGGAGACCCGCACCGTCCTCGACGACGCCACCACGCGGCTCGAGCGGACCCGCTTCGCCCTCGCGGCGGCCCGCGAGCGCAGCCGCGAGGTCGGGGCCGAGGTCGACGCCGCCCTCGAGGCCCTCCACGAGTCCGACGCCCGGATGGCGGCCGTCGCGGAGCGGCTCGGCACCCTCGGTGCCGCTGTCCGCACCGCCTCGGCCGAGGCCGACCGCACCGAGCGCGCCATCGGCGACGCCCGAGCAGCCGTCGACGCCGACCGCGAGGAGCTCGAGGCGCTCTCGGCCCGCCTCGCCGACGCCGAGGCCGAGCCCGAGGACGCCGAGGAGCCCTCCACCGAGGAGCGCGACCGCCTCGAGCTCGCCGCGAGCCGGGCCCGCACCTCCGAGACCGAGCTCCGCCTCGCCCTGCGCACCCGTGAGGAGCGGGCCCGGGCGCTCAAGGGCCGCGCCGACTCCCTCGAGGGTGCGGCGCGCAACGAGATCGCGGCGCGCGAGCGGCTGCGCGAGCGCCGCGAGCGTCGGCAGCGGGAGGCCGGGGTGGCGGCAGCCGTCCGCGCGGCGGCGGAGTACGCCACGACCCGGGTGGCCGCCGCCCTGGTGCGGGCCACCGCGCTGCGCGACGCGGCCGAGGCGCGCCGCCTCGAGCGTGACCGGGCCGCCGCGGCCTTGCGGGAGGAGCTCACCCGGGTCCAGGACGAGCTGCGCGACCTCACCGACGCCGCGCACCGCGACGAGATGGCGCGGGCCCGCCAGCTAGCCCGCATCGAGCAGCTCCAGGCCCGGGCGGTCGAGGAGCTCGGCATCGACCCCGACGTGCTCGTCGAGGAGTTCGGGCCGCACCAGCCGGTGCCGCACGTCCCCGGCCCGGACGACGAGCCGGGCGAGGCCCCGGAGCCCGTCCCCTACGTGCGGGAGGACCAGGAGAAGCGCCTGCGTCGCGCCGAGCGGGCCCTGTCCGCGCTGGGGCGGGTCAACCCGCTCGCGCTCGAGGAGTACGCGGCGCTCGAGGAGCGGCACACCTTCCTCACGACCCAGCTCGAGGACCTCAAGCGGTCCAAGCGCGACCTGCTCGACATCGTCAAGGAGGTCGACGAGCGGGTGGAGGAGGTCTTCCGCGAGGCCTTCCACGACACCAAGGAGCAGTTCGAGCGGGTCTTCGAGCGGCTCTTCCCCGGCGGGGAGGGCCGGCTCGTCCTCACCGACCCCGACGACATGCTGACGACGGGCATCGAGGTCGAGGCGCGCCCGCCGGGCAAGAAGGTCAAGCGGCTCTCGCTGCTCTCCGGCGGTGAGCGCTCGCTCGTCGCGGTGGCGCTGCTCGTCGCGATCTTCAAGGCCCGGCCGAGCCCCTTCTACATCATGGACGAGGTCGAGGCGGCCCTCGACGACACCAACCTCGGCCGGCTCATCACCCTCTTCGAGGAGCTGCGCGACTCCAGCCAGCTCATCGTCATCACCCACCAGAAGCGCACGATGGAGGTCGCCGACGCCCTCTACGGCGTTTCGATGCGCGGTGACGGCGTGACGACCGTGGTCTCCCAGCGCATCCGCGACGTCGCCGCCACCGCCTGAGCCACCCACCCCTCAATCCCCACTTATTGCCGGTTGAGCCGGTCGACACGCCGGTTCTCGGCGTCTCGCGCGGTCGAACGGGCAACCAGTGGCCAGGAGCCGAAGGCTCGGCGGTCGTCGACCGGTGCGTGACGCACCGCACAGCGGCGTCGGACCGCGCGGCGGGACAATGGAACCGAGGGCGACCGCTCCGCCGGACACCCCGCCCGTCACCGTGTCGCCCCGGTCCCGGTGAAAGGGATGAGTGCCATGACAGGCACCGCAAAGATCCTCAAGTACGTCGCGTTCACCGCGATGGTCCTCTTCGGTGTCTTCGGCGGCCTCTTCGTCGCCGGCTACGCCTTCGAGGACCTCAGCACGTGGGCCGCGATCGGCAGCACCGCGGCGTGGCTCGTCCCCACGGTGGTGCTCTGCCTGCTGGCGCTCACCAGGTTCTCGGCCGTGCCGACCGTCTTCGTCGTGCTGACCGGGCTCGTGGCCGCCTTCACGCTCCTCGACTCCAGCGTGAACCTCGTCAACCGGGACGCGCTCGGCCCGGTGGCGGCCATCGGTGTCTTCGCCCTCGGCGTCTCGCTCGCCTTCCTCGGGCTGCGCGAGACCGCGCTCGCGGGACTGTTGCTCGTCGTCCTCGGCGTCGTGCAGCTCGCCGCGACGGCGATCGGGTTCATCGGGGAGTGGCAGGACGGTGGCGGCCCCGGGCTCCGCGCCCTGCTCACCACCTCCTCGGGCGTGATCGTCCTTCCGTTGCTGGTCGTCGGGGCGCTGTTCCTCATCGCCGGTGGCCTGGCCCACCAGTCGCTACGGTTCTGGCACCACCTGCCGCCGGCCGCACACGCTGCCCACTGAGCCCGACTGATTGCTGGTTGAGCCGCTCTTGGGTTCAAGTGATCGGTGCAACTTCCTGAGGAGGTTGCCTGATGGCGAGGATGGGCCGTCCGCCGCTGCCGTTGGCGGTGCGGGTGAAGTTCTGGGAGGGCATCGAGGCGGGCTGGTCGATCGCCGCTGCGACTCGAGCGGCGGGATGTAGCCACGCGATCGGCCGGTACTGGCTGAAGCAGGCTGGCGGGGTGAGGCCACGTGCGGTCAAGCAGCGGCCGGGGGCCTTGACGTTCAGCGACCGGCTGCGGATCGAGGACCTGGCCGGAGGTGGGTACTCCGCGGCG
>DASSQJ010000252.1:0-6726 GCA_035702545.1 Phycicoccus sp. | reverse complement strand
TGGAGGCCTGGCAGCGGGAGTCCGCGGCCGCCGCGGGCATCGCCCGCCGCCGCCGGCTGGCCTACATCGAGTACGTGCTCCACTTCGTCCAGCTCAACCTCTGCCTCCTCGCCGAGGAGGCCGCCGAGGCCGACGCCCACGCCGACGCCATGCGCACGATGCGTGACACCCTCGCCACACCGGCCCTGGAGTGGAACGAGTTCGGGGTGCTCTACGCGATGGCGACGTGGCGGCCCCACGTGGCCGAACAGCTCGCCGGGACCATGCTCGAGCTCTTCCGGTCCACCCCGTCCGACACCGACCTCGGCCGCTCGCCGCTCCTCCACGTGCTCGCCCTCACCGGACGCGACGAGGAGCTGCGCGCGGAGCTCGACCGGGCGCCCCTCTACCCGATGCGCGACACCTGGTACCTGACGATGGAGGCGTCGGTGCGGGCCGTCGTCGCGGGGCTGCTCGGCGACCGGGCGCTCGCCCGGCAGAGCATCGAGCCGCTGCGGTCGGCATCCGGGCGGATGGCCGTCATCGGCATCTCCGTCGTGGCCGGGCCCGTCGACGGCTACCTCGCCGTCGGGCTCGCGGTGCTCGGCGAGCAGGCGGAGGCCGCCGCGCTCGCCGCGCGGGCCGCGGGACTGGCCGAGCGGTGGGGGATGACGGCGTACCTGCGCTGGTTGCGCGAGCAGCGGGACCGGCTGGGGTTCTAGCCGGCTCAGCCGAGCCGGGCGCCGCTGCCGTCGCAGTACCGGAACGCGCGACGCTCCGCGCGCTCGAACCATCCGCGGACCACGGCGTGGAGGAGGCGGTACGGCCCGCCGGCGTTCGCGAACATCGCCTGGCGGGCGTCGTCGGGCAGGCCCTCCATGGCCCAGCCGATGGTGAACGGCACCTCCCGCAGCCGGTAGGACCTGCCGATCGCCGCCTCGACTCCCTGGAACTCCTCGTGCGTCATGACCCGCTGGACGAGCGGGAGGACGACGGTCTCCTCGTGCCGCAGGTGCTCGTCGAGCACCTCGCGCAGCCCGGCGAGGCGGATGTCGAGCGCGTTGCGGTGCTCCTCGCACGGGTGGCCGAGGAGGTCCGCGAAGCCCCCGGCGATCGCGGAGACGAGCGGGTCGATGTCCGCGTGCTCCTCGGACATCGCGCGCACCTCGACGAGGTCGGCCTCGGTGCCCCGCACCTCGACGGCCCGCAGCAGCACCGGCCAGTACAGCGTGTCCTCGGCCGTGTGGTGGTGGTGCAGGGTGGCGGCGAACCGGGTCCAGCGGGCGGCGAGGGCGCGCCAGGTCGCCGGGTCGCCGAACGGGGTGGCCCGCACCGACGAGGCGAACGCCGCGAGGTCGCGACGGAAGGCGTGGTGCATGACGTACATGCCGGTGTGGTCGTGCGGTCCGCGCGCGACGTGGGTCTGGCCGGGCAGGTCGAGCTGGTCGCGGACGGCGGCGTGGGCGGTCATCGGGGTCCTCCGGGTCTGGTGGGGGCGGTGGGTGGCTCCACCGTGCGCGCGGGCGCTTGGGTGCGGCTTGGGCCACTCACCCAAGACCGGCCCAAGGCGCGACCGGGAGCGTCGTCGGCGACATCCCACCGATGAAGGAGCACGACCGTGTCCACGTCACCTCGACCCGACCTCCCGCCCACCGTCCTCGTCCTCGGCGCCACCGGCCTCGTCGGGCGCGAGGTCCTCGCCGCACTCCGCCGACGCGGCGCCTCTCCCCGGGTCCTCGTCCGCGACCCCGCCCGGCTGCCGGACCCCCACGGCCTCGACGTCCGCACCGGCGACCTGCGTGACCCGGCGTCGGTCCGGGCCGCCGTCGCCGGCGCCGACGTCGTCTTCCACGTCTCCCCGCACGAGGCCGACGAGGTCGAGCTGACCCGGACCGTCATCCGGGCCTGCGAGGAGGCCGGAGCCCGACTCGTCTTCGCGGGAGTCCACGTCTCGGCCCGCAACGCCGCCCTCGGCTGGGTCCTCCGCCGGGCCTACGGCGTCCTCCTCCCGCGGTACCGGGGCAAGTTCGCCATCGGGCGGATGGTGGAACGGTCCTCGGCCGACCCCGTCGTGCTCGTCCCGAGCAACTTCATGCAGAACGACGAGGTGCTCCTCGACGTCATCCGCGGCGGCGAGTTCGTCCACCCGTGCAGCCCGAAGGGCCTGAACCGGGTGGACCTCAGGGACCTCGGCGAGGCGGCGGCGACGGTCATCCTCGACCCGTCGACCCCGGCGGGGAGCTACCCGGTCGTCGGCCCGCGCTCGCTCACCGGGCCCGAGTGCGCCCGCGTGTGGTCGGAGGCGCTCGGTCGGCCGGTGCGGTACGCCGGGGACGACGACGCGGCGCTCGGGGCGGCGCTGACCCGGAACCTCACCGGGCACCGCCGCGACGACTGGCTCGCGTCGCTGCGGAAGCTGCGCGGCTTCGCCGTCCACGCCTCGGCCGCCGAGCTCGCGACGACCGAGCGCCTCCTCGGCCGGCCCCCGACGGACTTCACCGAGTTCGTCCACCGGGTGGTCGCCGAGCACGGCCTCGCCGCCGGGCGCGGGTCGGTCGGGGGGATGCCGCGGGCCGGGGTCTAGGCTCGGAACCGAACCCGTCCGACCCCACCCAGGAGTGCGTTGTGGCCAGCATCGAGGCAGTAGGCGCGCGCGAGATCCTCGACTCGCGCGGCAACCCCACCGTCGAGGTCGAGGTCGCGCTCGACGACGGCACGGTCGCCCGGGCGGCAGTCCCGAGCGGCGCCTCCACGGGTGCCTTCGAGGCCGTCGAGCGCCGCGACGGCGACTCGGGCCGCTACGGCGGCAAGGGTGTCGAGAAGGCGGTCGACGCCGTCATCGACGAGCTCGGTCCCAAGCTGCTCGGCTTCGAGGCCAGCGAGCAGCGGCTCGTCGACGCCGAGATGCTCGCCATCGACGGCAGCGCGAACAAGGAGAAGATCGGCGCCAATGCCATCCTCGGCGTCTCGCTCGCCGTCGCCAAGGCGGCCGCCGACTCGGCCGACCTGCCGCTGTTCCGCTACGTCGGCGGCCCGAACGCGCACGTCCTGCCGGTGCCGATGATGAACATCCTCAACGGCGGCAGCCACGCCGACTCCAACGTCGACATCCAGGAGTTCATGATCGCCCCGATCGGCGCGGAGTCCTTCCGCGAGGCGCTGCGCTGGGGCGCCGAGGTCTACCACGCGCTCAAGTCGGTCCTCAAGGAGAAGGGCCTCGCCACGGGGCTCGGCGACGAGGGCGGTTTCGCGCCGAACCTCGAGAGCAACCGCGCGGCGCTCGACCTCATCCTCGAGGCCATCGAGAAGGCGGGCTACACCCCGGGCGAGCAGGTGGCCCTCGCCCTCGACGTCGCTGCATCGGAGTTCTTCGAGGACGGCACGTACTCCTTCGAGGGCGGCCGGAAGAGCGCGGCCGAGATGGTCGACTACTACGCCGAGCTCGTCGACGACTACCCCCTCGTCTCCCTCGAGGACCCGCTCAACGAGGACGACTGGGACGGCTGGAAGGTCCTCACCGACCGGCTCGGCGCCCGGGTCCAGATCGTCGGCGACGACCTCTTCGTCACCAACCCCGAGCGGCTGGCCCGCGGCATCGAGTCGGGCACCGCCAACGCCCTCCTCGTCAAGGTGAACCAGATCGGTTCCCTCACCGAGACCCTCGACGCCGTCGACCTCGCCCACCGCAACGGCTACCGGTGCATGATGAGCCACCGCTCAGGGGAGACCGAGGACGTCACCATCGCGGACCTCGCCGTGGCGACGAACTGCGGGCAGATCAAGACCGGCGCGCCGGCCCGGTCCGAGCGCGTCGCGAAGTACAACCAGCTGCTGCGCATCGAGGAGGAGCTCGACGACGCCGCCGTCTACGCCGGCGCGTCCGCCTTCCCGCGGTTCGCGGCCCGGACCGGCGCCTGACCCGGGCGGCGTCGGACCGACCCATGGCCACCACCGGACGAGCGCGCGGGCCGGCGTCGCGACCCCCGCGGCGCCCGTCCGGTGCGACGTCGGGCGCGGCCAGGTCCGGCGCGACGAAATCGGCTACGGCGAAGCCCCGCACGACGAAGGCCGGCGCTCGAGGGGGCTCGTCGACGGGGAGCGCGTCCCGCACGCCTCGCACCTCGACGACCGGTACCCCCACCACCGCGAAGGTGGTCCGCCGCCCCGAGTCCGGATGGCGCGGGCGCGTCGGCGGGGCGGTCACCAACCGGTTCGCCCGCCGCGCCGTCGTGCTCCTCTCGATCGTCGCGTTCCTCGCTGTCATCCTCGGGTCGACCGTCGCTGCGTGGATCCACCAGCGCGGCCAGATCGCGGCGCTGCGCGACCAGGTCGCCGCGCAGGAGCAGGACGTCGCCACGCTCCGCGCCGAGCAGGAGCGGTGGAGCGACCCGGCGTACGTCGAGCAACAGGCCCGGCAGCGGCTGAAGTTCGTCCGGCCGGGGGAGAAGTCGTACACCGTCCTCGACCCGGCACCGAAACCCGGGACGCCGGCGGTCGCACCGGACGTGGCCCAGCCACGCGACGTCCTGCCCTGGTACGAGACCGTCTGGGAGTCGACCCGCACCGCCGACGCCCCGGGGGCGCGCGGGTGACCCCACCCGCCGACCTGCCGCCCGTCGCGCAGGCCGACCTCGACGCCGTCGAGCGCCAGCTCGGGCGGCCGCCGCGCGGTGTCGTCGAGGTGGCGCACCGCTGCCCGTGCGGCGAGCCGGACGTCGTCCGCACCGAGCCCCGCCTCCCGGACGGCACCCCGTTCCCGACCTCGTTCTACGCGACGTGTCCCCGCCTCACGGGGGCGCTGTCGACACTCGAGAGCCGCGGCCTCATGCGGGAGATGACCGAGCGGCTCGAGGCGGACGCGGATCTGCGGGCGGCGTACCGGTCCGCGCACGAGGACTACCTCGCGCGCCGGGAGGAGCTCGGCGACGCCGCCGAGATCGCCGGCGTCTCCGCCGGCGGGATGCCGACCCGGGTCAAGTGCCTCCACGTCCTCGCCGCCCACGCCCTGGCCGCGGGACCGGGCGTCAACCCGCTCGGGGACGAGGCCCTCGCGGCCCTCGACCCGTGGTGGGAGCACCATCCGTGCTCCGAGGCGGGCCCGGCGGCGCCGGCGACGCCGGCGACGCCGTGAGTGCGGGCCCTCGCCGCGTGGCGGCCGTCGACTGCGGGACCAACTCCATCCGCCTCCTCGTCGCCGACGTCGGCCCCGACGACGCGGTCACCGACGTGGACCGCCGGATGGAGATCGTCCGGCTCGGGCAGGGCATCGACCGCACCGGCGTCATCGCCCCCGACGCGATGGAGCGGGCGCTCGCGGCATCCGCGGTCTACGCCGGGCGCTGCCGCGAGCTCGGGGTGGAGATGGTGCGTTTCGTCGCCACGTCCGCGTCGCGCGACGCGCGGAACGCGGGGGAGTTCGTCGACGGGGTGCGAGCGGCCTTCGGCGACCTCGACGTCGTCCCGGAGGTCGTCGACGGCGACGTCGAGGCGGAGCTGTCCTTCGTCGGCGCGACCGGCGACCTGCGCCGGGCGGGGGTGCCGGGGCCCTACCTCGTCGTCGACCTCGGCGGCGGGTCCACCGAGCTGGTGCGGGGAACCACCCACGCGGAGGCCGGCCGGTCGGTCGACGTCGGCTGCGTCCGGATGACCGAGCGACACCTCCACGGCGACCCGCCCACCGACGACGAGGTCGTCGCCGCGCGGGCCGACGTCGCCCACGCCCTGGACCGGGCCGAGGAGGTCGTCGACCTCGCCGGGCTCGGTGCAGTGGTCGGACTCGCCGGGTCGGTGACGACGGTGACCGCCCACGCCCTCGGCCTCGACCGGTACGACACCGCGGCCATCCACCTCGCGCGCGTGCCGCTCGCGGCGCACCGGGAGTCGTGCCGGGCACTGCTCGCGATGACCCGGGCCGAGCGGGCGGCCCTCCCGTACATGCACCCCGGCCGGGTCGACGTCATCGGCGCCGGTGCCCTCGTCTGGCACGAGGTGCTCGGCCGGGTCGCGGTGCGCTCGCCCGGAGCCGAGGTCGTGACGTCCGAGCACGACATCCTCGACGGCATCGCCCTGTCGTTGCGCTGAGGGTGCTCAGAGCGTCGACGCGACGAGCAGGGCCGTGGCGAGGAGCTGCGCCACGAGCAGCCACGTCACGCCGCGCCCCCGGCTGGACGGCGCGGGGCCGGCCAGTGCCCACGTCACCGCCGCGAGGCCCAGGAGCACGCCGGTGAGCCCGGCTGCCTGTCCGAGGCGGGCCACGAGCACCTCGCTCCCCGACATCGTGCGGTCACCTCCGAAACCGCCTGGCCCGAAGGCGATGGCGAGCCCGAGGAGGACGACGTCGACGGCCGTGAGGGCGAGCGACGCGGCGAGGAGAAGCACGAGTGTGCCCGTCCGCCCGGCGGCGTGGTCGTCCGGCATCAGCGCACCCCCCAGGTCCGGTCGTCCCCGACAGGGTGGCACAGCCCGGGGCGTCGACGGGCCGGAACCGCCTCCGTCGGGGCCCGGTTCGCTGAGGTCGGTCGGGCTACAGTGACGTCGCCCCCGTGGCCCAACCGGCAGAGGCAGGCGCCTTAAAAGCGCTCCAGGTGCGGGTTCGACGCCCGTCGGGGGCACGGAGTGGCCCCGAGGGAGTCGGGAGGAGCCCGAACGCTGTGAGGGCGACGGTTCCCGTCGGGGGCACGGAGTGGCCCAGAGGGAGTCGGGAGGAGCCCGAACGCTGTGAGGGCGACGGTTCCCGTCGGGGGCACG
>DASSQJ010000251.1:0-9351 GCA_035702545.1 Phycicoccus sp. | reverse complement strand
GCACGCCGTGCTCGGCGAGCACCGCAGCCGCCCGGTCGACGATCACTCGAGCGCGCGCCTTCGCTCCTCTGCCTGCAGCGCCTCGGTGAAGTCGCCGAGGTCGCCGTCGACGATCTGGTCGAGCTTGTGCTCGGTCAGCTTGATGCGGTGGTCCGTGACGCGGTTCTCCGGGAAGTTGTACGTGCGAATCCGCTCGGACCGGTCGACGGTGCGCACCTGGCTGGCCCGGGCGTCGGCGTCGGCGGCCCGTCGCTCGTCCATCGCGACCTGGTGGAGCCGCGCCCGGAGGACCCGCAGCGCGGCCTCCCGGTTCTGGAGCTGGGACTTCTCGTTCTGGCACGAGACGACGAGGCCGGTCGGCAGGTGCGTGATGCGGACGGCGGAGTCGGTCGTGTTCACGCTCTGCCCGCCCGGGCCGCTGGACCGGAAGACGTCGATGCGCAGGTCGTTCGGGTCGATCTGGACCTCGACCTCCTCGACCTCCGGCATCACCCAGACACCGGCGGCGGACGTGTGGATCCGCCCCTGGGACTCGGTGACCGGGACGCGCTGCACCCGGTGGACGCGCCCTTCGAACTTCAGCCGGGCCCACGGAGCCTCCCCCGGCTGCGGCGTGCCGCGGGACTTCACCGCCACCCGCACGTCCTTGTACCCGCCGAGGTCGGACTCGGTGGCGTCGAGGACCTCGGTCCGCCAGCCGCGGCGCTCGGCGTGGCGCAGGTACATCCGGAGCAGGTCGGCGGCGAAGAGCGCCGACTCCTCACCACCCTCGCCGGCCTTGACCTCGAGGATGACGTCGCGGTCGTCCTCGGGGTCCCGGGGGACGAGCAGCCGGCGCAGCCGCTCGGCCGCAGCGGTGAGGCGGGCCTCCAGGGCGGGCAGCTCCTCCGCGAACGCCGGGTCCTCGGCGGTGAGCTCGCGGGCCGCCTCGAGGTCCTCACGGGCGGCGACCCAGGCCCGGTGCGCGGCGACGACCGGTCCGAGGGCGGCGTAGCGCGTGTTGACCTGGCGGAGGCGGTCCGGGTCGGAGACGACCGCCGGGTCGGCCAGCTGACGCTCGAGCGCGGCGTGCTCGGCGACGAGCGCCTCGGCGGACTCGAGCACGGCGGCCTCCTCCTCGCGGACGGACGGGTGGGCAGACACGAGTGCGCCGGTCCACCCCCGCGGGGGGACCGGCGCACCGGGTGGGCTACTGGGCGGCCTTCTTGCCGTAGCGCGCCTCGAACCGGGCCACGCGGCCACCGGTGTCGAGGATCTTCTGCTTGCCGGTGTAGAACGGGTGGCAGTTCGAGCACACGTCGGCGTGGATGACGCCGTTGGCCGCGGTGCTGCGCGTGGTGAACGTGTTGCCACAGGTGCAGGTGACCGTGGTCTCCACGTACTCCGGGTGGATGTCCTTCTTCACGAGTGTCTCCTTGGATGCCTCCGGGTCGGCGGGCGGCAGCACCCTGCTGCCTTCCCCTGGCGCCCCGACTGCGACCCTCGTGGGGAGGTCGCTCAGGAAACGCGTCGTGCCGTGAACCGGTCCAGCGGTCAAGTGTGCCAGAGAGCGCACACGGTGACCTAAACGGGAAGGGGCGGCACCGCATTCCCGTCGAGCCGGCGGCGTGGGCCCCCTGCGTCGACGAGGGCCGCCCCGTGCCGGGCCTGCGCCCCCGCATCCCGCCCTGTCGCCGCGGCCGGGGGCAGGTGCAGCCGGACCGTGGTTCCCGAGCCGAGGGAGGAGGAGACGGCCAGCCGCCCGCCGTGCTCCTCGAGGACGTCACGGACGATGCTCAGCCCGAGGCCGGTGCCCGCGGCGGCCGACGCCGCCGCGTTGGACGCCCGGAACCACGGCTCGGTGAGGTGGCCGAGGTCGTCCTCGGGGATGCCGATGCCCGTGTCCGCGACCTCGACGACGACCTCGCGCCGCTCCCGCAGGACCCGGACGACGACCGATCCCCCACGCGGGGTGTACTTCACGGCGTTGCCCAGGACGTTGACGGCGGCCTGCTCGAGGCGCGGCCCCGCCCCGGCGACGACCGCCGCCGAGGCCGAGGGCTCGAGGGTGAGCCCCACACCGGCGAGGCGCGCGGCCGGGCGGAGCAGCTCGACCGCGGAGGCCACGACGGTGCCGACGTCCACCCGCTCCCCGGTCGTCCGTGCTGCCGGCGTGACCGCCGGCCGCGGCCCGGGCCGGAGCTCGTCGAGCAGGGCACGCAGCCGGACGGCGTTGCGGCCGACGACGTCGAGGGCCCGCGCCTGCTCGGGCGACAGGCCGCCCAGCTCACCGTCGAGGAGCACCTCGACGTACCCCTCGATGGAGGCCAGCGGCGCCCGCAGCTCGTGGGCGACGAGGGCGATGAGGGTCTCCTGGTCCTCGACGAGCGCGCGGAGCCGCTCGATCTCGGCCTGCTCCCCGGGTCCTGCCGTCGTCGTCATGCCGTTCCCTCCTCGAAGCCGGCCCGCGTCATCACGCCCCACACCTGTCGCTTCCCCCGCAGGCTCGCCCACCAGCCCTCGAGCCGCCAGAGGACCGTCATCTGCCGGTAGCCGACGTTCTCGAAGACCGCTGCCGCCAGGGCGGTGCCGAGGTCCCGCCACCGCTCGTACCGGTGGAAGGCCCACTCCTCGGCGCACATCGCGGCGAGCGTCACGAGCGTGGCGTAGCCGTAGGCGACGAGGAGCAGCATGACCGCGTAGGGGACGTTGACCGCGCCGAAGGCGATGCCGAGCGGGACGAGGACGATGCCGGCGACCTCGATGAGGGGCGCGACGAGCTCGAAGACCCAGTAGTAGGGCAGCCCGAGCCAGCCGACCCGCCCGTACCGGCGGCGGAACAGCATCCCGCGGTAGGCCCAGAGGGTCTCCCACAGCCCGCGGTGCCAGCGGGTGCGCTGCCGGTGCAGGACCGCCCGGCTGCTCGGCACCTCGGTCCAGCACACCGGCTCGGGCACGAAGACGACGCGGTGGTCGCGGCCCCGGTCACGCATCATCCGGTGCACGCGCAGGCAGAGCTCGAAGTCCTCGCCGATGCTGTCGGGGTCCAGGCCGCCGGCGTCGATGACGACGTCGCGACGGTAGACACCGAACGCCCCGCTGATGAGGAGCAGGGTCCCTACTGCGGACCAGCCGGTGCGGCCGACGAGGAAGCTGCGGAGGTACTCGACCACCTGGGCCCGGGCCAGCCACGAGCGCGGCATCCGGATGCTCGTGATCCGCCCGGCCGACACGGTGCTGCCGTTGATGGCGCGGACGGTGCCACCGGCGGCCACGACGCGGTTCGGGTCGTCGATGAAGGGTTGGGTGATCCGGACGAGGGCGTCCGGCTCGAGGATGGAGTCCGCGTCGATGAGCGCGACGAGCGCCTCGCGGGCCGTGTTGATCCCGACGTTGATCGCCTCGGACCGGCCCGAGTTGGTCTTCGAGACGACGATGAGCCGGGTGCGTCCGTTCCTCGGGACGAGGACCTGCCGGACGACCGCCCGGACCGGGATCTCGCCCGCGGTCCGGCTCGGGACCGGGACGAGGTCGAAGGCGTCGACGAGGACGTCGAGGGTCCCGTCCGTGCTGCCGTCGTCGACGACGACCACCTCGTGGAGCGGGTACCGCAGGGCGAGCAGGGCGCGGACCGACGGGACGATGAGCGTCGCCTCGTTGTACGCGGGGACGACGACGGAGACCCCGGGGGTCATCTCGGCCGCGGTGTGCTCGCGCCGGGTGTCCTTGCGGTCCATGTGGGTCCGGAACTGGAAGGCCGAGAGCACGACGAGGAGGAGGTACGAGGTGTTGATGAGGAGGAAGTAGGTGAAGACGACGGGCGCCGTGACCGTGAAGAACAGCTCGAGCGCGTCGTGGACGACGTCCTGGACCTCGGCACCGGTCACACCCTCACCCCCTGGAGCCGGGCCATCGCCAGCGCGGAACCGGCCGACGGCAGGTGCTCGTGCTCGACGGCCACCTGTCGTCCCCCGGGACCGACGGCGATGAGCGCCCGGGCCGCCGCCTCGGCCACGTGCGAGTGCGGGTCGGCGAGGTGGCGGACGAGCACCGGTACGGCCTGCTCCATCCCGAGCTCGCCGAGCGCCTCGATCGCGGCCTGGCGGACCTGGGCCGGGAAGTAGTGCAGCGACGCGGCGGCGAGGGCGCCGACGTCCTGGGGACGGCCGACCCTCCCGAGCGCGGTCGCGGCGGTCGCGGCGACGGTGGGGTCGGGGTGGGACTCCACGAGGGTGACGAGCAGCGGCGCCGCCGCCCGGACACCCCCCGCGCCGCAGAGGTGCGCGGCGACGGTCTGCGCCCGGGGGTGCCCCTCCTCGAGTGCCCACAGCAGGGCATCGGACGTGCCGAACCCCATACCGGCGAGCGCCTCCGCAGCGTCCCCGACGTGGACCCCCTCCCGGCGCAGCGCGTGGAGCAGTGGGCGGGCCGCGCGGGGGTCGCCGACCCGGCCGACCGTCCGGACGGCCTGGCTGCGGACCCGCGCCGAGCGGTCCTCGAGGGCCGCGATCGCGACATCGGTCCACTGCCAGTCCCGGCCCTGCCCGATGAGGTGGAGCGCCCGGACGCGACGCGAGGCGAGCCGGCTGGCGGCCCGGCGGCCGGCCTGGTCGAGGAGCCCGTGGGCGCGGAGCACCTCGACGAGCCGCTCGGCCGGCTCCCCGCGGACCTTCCCGAGCATCGTCACGACGAGGTCGTCGACGTCGCGGCGCGCCGGCCCGCGCACCTCGGCGAGCGCCTGCTGGGCCTCGTCGTCCTCGGAGTCCTCCCCCGCGGCGATCCGCAGCACGAGCGGGCGGAGCGGGGCGAGCCGGCGCTCCCGGGCCCGTTCACGGCTCATCCGCGTCCACTTGAGGGTGACGATCGTCGTGAGGAGGAGCAGGCACCCCACGACGACGGCCGTCCCCGCGACGAGGATGAAGGTGGCCATGGTCAGCCGGTCGGACGGGCGAGGATGCCGTTGACCCGGTGCACGAGCTCGCGCGGGCTGAACGGCTTGACCATGTAGTCGTCGGCCCCGACCGCGAAGCCGGCGTCGACGTCGGCGTCCCGCGAGCGGGCGCTCAGCAGGAGGACCGGCACGCGGTACTGGGCGGCCTCGCGCACCTTGACGAGCAGGTCGATGCCCGACAGGCCGGGCATCATGACGTCGAGGACGAAGAGGTCGGGCGGGGACTCGACGAACGCGTCCCACGCCTCGAGGCCGTCGCCGACGCACGCGACGTCGAAGCCGGCCCGGACGAGCTTGAACTCGACGAGGTCGCGGATGTCGGGGTCGTCGTCGGCGACGAGGACGCGGAGGCGACGCGTCTCTGGCTGCACCCTGCCCTCCTCGGGGACGGTCGTGGGTCGAACAGGTCTGCGCCAGCGTAGGAAGCCGACACGCCGGGAGGTGGTGTGCTTCACGCGACTCGGACCGAACGGCACCGGGGGGCCGGTCCGAACGGCCGACGCGTCATCGGCCGGCCGTCGGAGGACCTCGGCTCGGTGCGCGTCGTCGGTGCCCGCGAGTACCGTCGCGGGGGTGCGGTACGGAGCGGTGATCCCCTGGGCGTCCGAGCGCGAGTTCGCCGAGCTGGCGGCGGTTGCCGAGCAGGCCGGCTGGGACATGGTCTTCTCCTGGGAGTCGGTGTGGGGCCAGGACGCCTGGGTCACCCTCGCGGCGGCCGCGACGGCGACCGAGCGCCTCCGCCTCGGGACGCTCCTGACGCCCGCGTCGCGCTACCGGCCGTGGGACCTCGCCTCGCGGGTCGCCTCGGTCGACCGGCTGTCCGGAGGCCGGGTGACCCTCGGGGTCGGGTTGGGGGCGCTCCACGGCAACTGGCTCGCCTTCGAGCCCGACGAGGGCCGGGCCACCCGGGCGGCCCGGCTCGACGAGGGCCTCGCCGTGTACGCCGGGCTCATGGCGGGCCAGCCGTTCGAGTTCGAGGGCGAGCACTGGTCGGCCCGCCCGGTGACCGAGCTCGTGCCCCCTCCCCCCGTGCAGTCCCCGCACCCGCCGGTGTGGTGCGTCGGCGCCCTCGTCCCCGGCCGCGCCCGGCAGCGCTCGCTCGAGCGGGCCGCACGCTGGGAGGGTGTGTTCGCCGCCGTCGTCGGCGCGGAGGGCCACTCCGGCCTCACGACGGAAGCGCTGCGCGAGCTCGTCGACCGCATCGCGGCACTGCGGGACGCCGACGGTCGCTCGATGGCGGGGTACGACGTCGTCGTCGAGGGCGACAGCCACGGATCCTTCGGCGAGGTGCGTCCGCCGGTGCAGCGGTGGGCCGACGCCGGCGCCACGTGGTGGGTCGAGTCGTGGTGGGACCTCCCCGACTCGCCGGACGGGCGCACCGAGCTGCGACGTCGCCTCGCGCTGGGGCCGGTCCGGTGACCGTCGTCGTCCGCGAGGCCCGGCGGTCCGACGTCGACGCGCTCGTGGCGCTGCGGGTCGTCATGTTCGAGGCGATGGGCACGCTGCCGGCCGCCCTCGCCTCACCCGTGTGGCGGGGCGCCGCCCACGACTGGTTCGTCGACGCCATCGGCGCCGCCGGTGTCCGGCTCGTCGTCGCGGAGGTCGACGGCGAGGTGGCCTCGTGCGCGGTCGGGGAGGTGACCTCGCTCATCCCCGGGCCCGGGACGCCGAACGGCTCCGTCGGGCTGCTGTCCAACGTCGCCACCTTCGCCGCGTACCGGGGGCGGGGCCTGGCCGCGGCGTGCACCGACGACCTGCTGGCCTGGTTCGCCGACCGCACCGACGTCACCCGGGTCGACCTGTTCGCCACGCCGGCCGGCACGCGCATCTACGCGCCACGAGGCTTCGACACCCGCCCCTTCCCGGCGATGACGCGGCCCCTCCCCAGGGCCTGACCCCCCGGAACCTTCAGCCGGCGGCCGGAACGGAGCCCGCCGCCCGCTGAAGCTTCCGGCATCCGGAGAGAAAGTCGCCGTGACCCACGGCATTGCCGCCGGGCGCCCCGAGGAGTACCACGGAGGGGAGAGGTGGTCGCCATGGTCGTCTTCGCCGACCGAGTCGATGCGGGCCGCCGCCTGGCCCGCGAGCTCCAGCACCTCGCCGGGGAGGACCCCGTCGTCCTCGGCCTTCCCCGCGGCGGCGTCCCCGTCGCCGCCGAGGTCGCCAGAGCGCTCCACGCGCCGCTCGACGTCATCATCGTCCGCAAGCTGGGGGTGCCGTTCCACCCCGAGCTGGCGATGGGAGCGATCGGCGAGGGCGGCCTGCGGGTCGTCGACGAGGACCTCGTCCGGCGGCTCGGCGTCTCCTCCGCAGACCTGCGGGCCGTCGAGGAGCGCGAGGCCCGCACGCTCGAGCAGCGCGCCGACATGCTCCGCCGTGGCCGGACCCCGCTGTCGCTGAGTCGTCGCACCGCGATCGTCGTCGACGACGGCATCGCCACGGGCTCCACCGCCCGCGTCGCCTGCCACGTGGCGCGCGAGCTCGGCGCCCGGCGCGTCGTGCTCGCCGCGCCGGTCGGGCCGCGGGATGCCGTGGACCGCGTCCCGGAGGCCGACGAGGTCGTCCTCGTCGCCACCCCGCACCCGTTCGTCGCCGTCGGCGGCCACTACCGGGACTTCACCCCGACGACCGACGGCGAGGTGGTGTCGCTGCTCGAGGCGGCGCGGGCCGCACGCCGGCGGGAGGAACGGGGCGACGCGTCCACGGCGGGCGGCACGGACCGCGAGGTCGAGCTCGTCGTCGGCACGGTGCGCCTCGGCGCCCACCTCACGGTGCCTCCACACGCCCGGGGCGTCGTCGCGTTCGCCCACGGGTCGGGCAGCGGACGGCACAGCCCTCGCAACCGGTTCGTCGCCGAGGCCCTCGTCTCCGCCGGCATCGGGACGCTGCTCCTCGACCTGCTCACCCCCGCGGAGGAGCCCGACCGCGCCAACGTCTTCGACATCCCGCTCCTCGCCCAACGGTTGCGCGGCGCCACCGAGTGGCTGTCACGGGAGTCGGCCACGTCCTCGCTCCCCATCGGCTACTTCGGGGCGAGCACCGGCGCCGGCGCGGCCCTCGTCGCCGCCGCGGACGAGGGCCAGCGGGTGCGCGCGGTGGTCTCGCGGGGTGGCCGGCCGGACCTCGCAGGCACGCACCTCGAACGGGTCCGGGCCCCCACGCTCCTCGTCGTCGGCGGCCGGGACGAGGCCGTGCTCCAGCTCAACCGGCAGGCCCGGTCGGTGATGCGGTGCACCACCGGGCTCGAGGTCGTCCCGACGGCGACCCACCTCTTCGAGGAGCCCGGGACCCTCGAGGAGGTGGCACGACTCGCCACGGGATGGTTCCTCAGGTACCTCGAGCCGGACGCGGCACCCCGCGAGGAGGGGGGACCGTGAGGGTGCCCGCCGTACCGCCGCCGGCCGACCGGCTCCTCGCCCAGGTGCGCGAGCTGGCCCGGCCGCTCGCCACCCCGGGCGACCTCACGGCGGTCGTCGAGGCGGTCGGCGACAGCCGGTTCGTCTGCCTCGGGGAGGCCTCCCACGGGACGCACGAGTACTACCGGTGGCGGGCCGAGCTGAGCCGGCGCCTCGTCGAGCAGCGCGGGGTCACGTGGATCGGGGTCGAGGGCGACTGGCCGGACTGCTCGCGGATCAACCGGTGGGTCCGCGGGCTCGACGACGGGGGGCTGGACGCCCGGGGCGTCCTCGCCGGGTTCGAGCGCTGGCCCACCTGGATGTGGGCGAACTCCGAGACCGCCGACTTCCTCGACTGGCTGCACGACCACAACCTCGCGCGGCCCCCCGGGAGCCGGGTCGGCTTCTACGGGCTCGACGTCTACTCGCTCTGGGACTCCCTCGCGGAGGTCATCGGCTGGCTCGACGCGAACGCGCCGGAGTCGGTCCCGGCTGCGCTGCGGGCGTGGCGCTGCTTCGTGCCGTACGACGAGGACCCGCACCGCTACGCCCGGGCGACCCGCCTCGTGCCCGAGTCCTGCGAGACGGAGGTCGTCGACCTGCTCGTCGCGGTCCGGGAGCGGATCCCGCTCGACGGACCCTCCGACGAGGCGACCTTCGCCGCCGTGCAGAACGCCGAGGTCGCCGCCGGTGCGGAGCGGTACTACCGGACGATGGTCCGCGGCGACCGCACGTCGTGGAACGTGCGCGACCACCACATGGTCGACACCGTGGACCGGCTCGCCCGGCACCTCGGGCCGTGGTCCAAGGGCCTGGTCTGGGCGCACAACACCCACGTCGGGGACGCCCGGGCCACCGACATGGCGGCGGCCGGCATGGTGAACGTCGGCCAGCTGCTGCGCGAGCGGCACGCCGCCGAGGGCGTCTCCCTCGTCGGGTTCGCGGGCCACCGGGGGACGGTGCTCGCCGGCCCGGAGTGGGGAGCGCCCGAGGTGGTCATGCGGCTGCCCTCCGCCGTCCCCGGCA
>DASSQJ010000250.1:0-7805 GCA_035702545.1 Phycicoccus sp. | reverse complement strand
TGCTCCACCTCGACATCGGCTCCGGCGGGCTGCGGCTCCTCGCGGAGGTCACGCTGGCCCTCGTCCTCTTCACCGACGCCTCGCGCCTCGACAGCCGCCGGCTCGCCCGCGACCGGTCCCTCCCCCTCGCTCTCTTGGCGGTTGCCCTGCCCGTGACGATCCTCCTCGGGGGCCTCCTCGCGGCGCTCCTCGTGCCGGGCCTGGCCGTCTTCGAGGCGCTCGCGCTCGCCGTGCTCCTCGCCCCCACCGACGCCGCCCTCGGGCAGAGCGTCGTCTCGGACGAGCGGGTCCCCCTCGTGGTCCGCGAGGGGCTCGGCGTCGAGAGCGGCCTCAACGACGGCATCTGCGTGCCCCTGCTCATCGGCGCCCTCAGCATCGCCGAGCTCGAGGAGACGCCCGCCTTCAGCGGCCAGATCCTCCGCGACCTCGTCGTCGAGCTCCTCGTGGCCGTCGTCGCCGGCGTCGTCGTCGGGCTCGTCGTCGGCGCGCTCACCCGGGCGGCGCTGCGGCATGGGTGGGTCGAGGGGACGTGGCTGCGGGTAGTCCCGCTCGTCGGGGCCGCGGCCGGCTACGTCGCCACCACCGCCCTCGGCGGGAGCGGGTTCATCGGCGCCTTCGTCGCCGGGCTCGCGTACGGGAGGGTGCTGGGCCCCGACACCGAGCGCTCCACGGAGGCCGGGGACGAGGTCGGCAGCTACCTCAGCGCGGTGACCTTCCTCGTCTTCGGGGCGGCCGTCGTCCCCTACGCCCTGGCGCGGCTCGACGGATGGATCGTCCTCTACGCCCTCCTCAGCCTCACCGTCGTGCGGATGCTGCCCGTCGCTCTGGTCACCTCGCGGGTGGGGGCCGGACCGGGGACCCAGGCCTTCGTCGGGTGGTTCGGCCCCCGGGGGCTCGCGACGGTCGTCTTCGGGCTCACCGTCGTCGAGGACTTCGACCTGCCGGGGACCGCGACGATCGTCACGGTCGCAGCGGTCACGGTCCTGCTCAGCGTCCTCGCCCACGGCCTCACCGCGCCGGCGCTCACCTCCCGGTACGTCCGCTGGCTGGGGACGCACCCCGACCGGCTCGTCTCCGCCGCCGGCCCGGAGCCGGGCGCGGCGGCGGAGCCGTAGTCGGGCCGGCGTCAGGTGGTGGCGTCGTCGCCGTCGTCGAGGAACGGGCAGGTGCCGGTGCCGGTGCCGGGGCCGGTCCCGTTCATCATCCCGGGTCCGTTCCCGTTCCCGTTCCGGTAGCCGTTCATCATCCCGCCCCGGCCGTTCCCGTTGCCGTTCCGGTAGCCGTTCATCATCCCGGTCCCGAGCTCGCCGTCAGCGGCGGCCTGGAAGGCGGCGAGGTGCTGGCGCGAGCCCTGGAGCAGGTGACCGAGGACGGTGTCGTCGTCCGCGGCCAGGTTGCCGGCGATCGTCTTCTCGAGGTCGGCGATGTCACGCTGCTCGAGCGCGATGCCCACCTGGTAGGCATCGTCGAGCGACTTCTGGGCCCGGGCCCACCAGCCGTCGTAGAGCTTCTGGAGCGTCGCGTCGGCGTACGTGCCCGCCTTCGCGCCGGCCGACGGGTCGCTGATCCCGTACCGCTCGAGGAGCGCACCGACGGCGTCGAAGTGCCGCTGCTCGCTGTTCGTGATCATGCTGAACGGGCGCGCGCCGTCGTAGCGGTCGGCGATCGCCGCGTAGAGGTCGCGGGCCAGCCGCTCCTCCTCGCGGGCGAAGGTGAGCGCCTTCGTCGTCTCGGCGTCGGCGGCGCTCACGGTGGCGGTCGTCGTCGACCCGGTGGCCGCCGTCGTCGCGCCGAAGGCCTGGCCGGCGGCGGCGACGCCTCCGGCGAGGATGGCGCCGACTCCCAGGACGGCTGCAGTGGTTCGGAGGTTGTTCGTCATGGTTCTCACCTCGGTCCTGTCGTGGGTTCCTGCACCCGAGGTAACGCCCCACCCGTGAAGGCACGGGCAGGGCGTCGGTGAAGGCTCCGTGAAGGCGCGGCCCAGGCCAGGAGTCCGGACCTCGCCGACGGCGAGTCCGTGGGGACGTGGCTTCGTCAGCGCGTTGCGCCGCCACGAGGCCCCCGGTCGCGCCCGGGATGATCTCGAGCACGGGAGGTGTTCCCCTCCTGTTCGGGTATCCGACGGAATATACCCACAGGGGTATGCTGTTGCGGCATTCGGAACACCGACTTCCCCCGACCTAGGAGACATGAGCATGGCCACCGTGGACCTCACGGCCGAGACCTTCGAGAAGACCGTCATGGACGGCGGCATCGTCCTCGTCGACTGGTGGGCGTCGTGGTGCGGCCCGTGCCGCCAGTTCGCCCCGACGTACGAGAAGTCCAGCCAGACCCACGAGGACGTCGTCTTCGGCAAGGTCGACACCGAGGCCGAGCAGGCGCTCGCCGGCGCCGCGCAGATCACCTCGATCCCGACGCTCATGGGCTTCCGCGACGGCATCCTCGTCTTCCGCCAGGCCGGCGCCCTTCCGCCCGCCGCGCTCGAGCAGGTCGTCGAGGGCATCAAGGGCCTCGACATGGACGAGGTCCGCTCCCAGCTCGCCGCCCAGCAGGCCGGCTGACCGACGGCCCGAGGCCGACCCTGCGCCGACCCGGCGGAGGGCGGTGACGGCCGCGTCGGTTGGCGCGACAGATACCCCCTAGGGTATAGTTGACCATCATGACCCGCACAGTCGACATCACCACGCTCATCGCCCGTCACCCCGACGGCGCCTTCGTCCTCGACGTCCGCGAGCCGGGCGAGTACCTCTCCGGGCACGTGCCCGGTGCCGTCCTCGCGCCGATGAGCCGGATCACCACCGCGCTCGGTGCGGTGCCCAGGGACCGCACGGTCCACGTCATCTGCCAGAGCGGCAACCGCAGCCGCGCCGTGGCGGACCTCCTCAACGGACTCGGCTACGACGCCGTGTCCGTCGACGGCGGCACCGCGGCGTGGGCGTCGGCCGGCAGGCCCCTCGTCGAGGGTTCGCGCGCCGCGTGAGAGGAGTGGGCATGTCCAGCCCGACCCGTCAGCCGTCCGCAGCCCCCGCGGCTACGATTGAGCAACTGTCCTCGATCGTCCCGGGAGGCGCGCCGAGCATGGAGCTCAACCCCGAAGAGATGCAGGCCGTCGTCAAGCGGCTGCGCCGCGCCCAGGGCCAGATCGGCGGCGTCCTCAAGATGATCGAGGACGGCCGCGACTGCCAGGACATCGTCACCCAGCTGGCGGCGGTGTCCAAGGCCCTCGACCGGGCCGGTTTCGCCGTCATCGCGCTCGGCCTGCGCCAGTGCATCGTCGACCCCGAGTCGCACTCGATGGACGTCGAGTCGATGGAGAAGCTCTTCCTCTCTCTCGCCTGATGGACTCCCACGACTGGGACGAGCGGTACCGCGCGAGCGACCTCGTCTGGTCGGCGACCCCCAACGTCTTCGTCGAGGAGATCGCCGGCGCGCTCGCGCCTGGTGAGGCCCTCGATGTCGCCGCCGGCGAGGGCCGCAACGCCGTCTGGCTCGTCGAACGCGGATGGCGCGTCACGGCCGCCGACTTCTCGGCCGTGGCCGTGGCGCGGACGCGCGAGATCGCCGACCGTCGCCTCGCCGACCGGGCCGACCGCCTCCGGACCGTCGTCGCGGACGCGACCGCCCCGGCCCCGCCGGCCGAGGCCGCCGCGGGGTACGACCTCGTCCTCTTCTCCTACCTCCAGCTCCCCCGGGAGTCCTGGGGGCGGGCCCTCGCCGCCGGAGTGGCCGCGACGGCCCCGGGTGGTGCGGTGCTCGTCATCGCGCACGCGCGGCGCAACCTCGAGGAGGGGGCCGGGGGGCCGCAGGACCCGGCCGTCCTCCACGACCCGGAGGACGTCGTGGCCGCGGCGGCAGAGCTGCCCGTCGACGTCATCTCGGCCGAGCTGCGCCGGCGCGAGGTCGAAGGGGCGGAGCGCCCGGCCCTCGACACCGTGGTGCTCCTGCGGAAGCGGGTCGACTGAGCCCGTCCGGCCGGACGGGCGCGTCCCGCAGGGCGGGTGCTCAGCCGGGGAAGCCGAAGCAGGGGTAGTACTCCTCGACCCCGGGCCGCGGCACCTCGACGCAGCGGAACCGGATCGTGCTGAGGGATGCGGCTTCCGTCGTGGCGATCACGTCGTAGCCGCCGACGCCGGCGCTCACCTCGGCCCTCGCCTCTCTCCGCACCTCGGTCGCCGTCGAGCTCACGTTGCCCTCCTCGGTGCCGTCGTGGACGACGACGTGCGACCTGGTCAGCTCGCCGGTGCCGCTCCACGTGACGTCGACCGAGATGGGGACGCCGTCCTGGCCGAGAAAGTCCGCCGAGACCGTCGCCGTCGTCAGGCGAGTGTCGACCACGGGAGCCACCGCCGTCTCGCCGCTGGCCTGGAAGACGACGACTCCGGGACCGGCCGCCGCCGTGACCACACCGTCGGGCGCGGACGCGCAGAGGTCGCGGACGACGAGGTCCACCGTGGTCCGGTCCTGGGTGTTCAGACCGCTGGGCTTCCCCGTGTACATCGCCGCGCTCGACGTGACCCACAGGCTCGTCTCGATGCAGCCGGACGTGTCGACCTGACTGACCTCCGCATAGGCCGTCGTGTCCGTGATCGTGTGGTAGATGCGCGGTTCTGCCGCGCCGGCGGATCCCGCACTCGCCCCCACGAGGAGGCCGGCCCCGAGGGCCGCCACGAGAGTCCTTCTCATCCTCCTGCCCTCCTGTCGTCGCAGGGTAGGCCCCCTTCAGGTTAGGTCGGCGACGCCGGCTCCGTCGCGCGCGAGTGACGCACCGCTCCCCGCGGGCCCGCCAAGGAGCACTGACGTGGATCACATACCCGGTGGGGTATGGGGTAGAGTGTTCCGTGACACGTGCCACCGAACCCCGAGGAGATCCCTGACATGTGCCGAGCCGTGAACTGCCGCAAGTGCGGGAAGACGACGTGGGCCGGCTGCGGCCAGCACGTCGACATGGTGATGCGCGGCGTCCCGTCGTCCGCGCGTTGCCAGGGCCACGAGGGCGAGCCGAGCACCGGCTTCCTCGCCAAGCTCTTCGGCCGCTGACCGACGGTCCACCCGTCGACCGGACGCGCCGTCTCGGCTCCACGCCGAGGCGGCGCGTCCGTGTCTCACCCCGCAGGATCGGGGTGGGCCGTCCCGAGGACGAACCAGCCCCACGGGCGCATCGGCCCGGGGACGACGAAGCCGGCGTGGTCGAGCTCCACGGCGAACCCCGCGGCGTCGAGCAGCGAGGGCAGGTCGCGGTCCAGGTGGCAGCCACCGGCGACCGGACCCCACAGCGGCTGGAGCCGCCGCTGGGCGCTGCGGGTCAGGCCTCCTGGCGCCAGAGCGTGCTCGACGAACCGCATGGTCCCCCCGGGGCGGAGGACGCGCCTCGCCTCGGCGAGCGCGGCGCCCAGGTCGGGGATGGTGCACAGCGTCCAGGTCGTGACGACGGCGTCGACGGAGGCGTCCTCGAGGGGCAGGTCGGCGCCGTCCAGTCCTACCCGCTCGACCGTCCGCCCGAACGCGCCGACGCGCTCCCGGGCACGCTCCCAGGCGAGGTCCGCCGGCTCGACGGCGAGGACCCGGTGAACGGCCGCCGGGTAGTGCGGCAGGTTGCGGCCCGAGCCGAAGCCGAGCTCGACGACGTCGCCGGAGAGCCCGGCGGTGACCGCCCGCCGCCAGCCTCCGGCCGTCGCATCCGTCAGCACCACGTCGACGAGGCGCGGCAGGGCCCGGTCCTCCCACCAGCGGCGAGCTCCCATGGACGCAGTGTCCCGCCGAGGCGGCCGTGCTGTGGGCATCGTCACCCTCGGAGTATACCCGCCGGGGTATATCCTGAGCCCGTGTCCGGCCGGACCCACGGCGCCGGGCCGGGTGGTCTGCCCGGCGTCGTGTCCGGAGGGAGTTCGGCCGTCGACCCCAGCGCCCACACCGAGCCCCGGCCCCGTGGCCGGGAGAAGAAGGAGAACGAGATGACCGCCACCGCCGCGCCCGAGACCACGGTCGCGACCCCTGCCCGGACGAGCACGATGCCGCGGATCGGCGACCCCGCCCCCGCGTTCACCGCCGTGACCACGCAGGGCCCGCTGAGCTTCCCCGCCGACTACGCCGGGAAGTGGGTCATCCTCTTCTCCCACCCGGCGGACTTCACCCCCGTGTGCACGACCGAGTTCATGACCTTCGCGTCGATGCAGGAGGAGTTCCGGGCCTACAACACCGAGCTCGTCGGGCTCTCCGTCGACGGCCTCTACAGCCACATCGCCTGGCTGCGGACGATCAAGGACCGGATCGAGTTCCGCGACATGAAGGACGTGGAGGTGACCTTCCCCCTCATCGACGACGTGACGATGGAGATCGCCCGCGCGTACGGGATGATCATGCCGGGGGAGGACTCGACGAAGGCCGTCCGCGCCGTCTTCGTCATCGACCCCAAGGGTGTCATCCGGACGATCGTCTACTACCCGCTGAGCCTGGGCCGGAACTTCGACGAGCTGCTGCGGGTCGTCAAGGGCCTGCAGACCGCCGACGCCTTCGGCGTCGCGACCCCCGCCGACTGGCGCCCGGGTGACCGCGTCATCGTCCCGACGGCCGGCTCGTGCGGGACGGCGAAGGAGCGGATGGCCGGCGCCGAGGAGGGCGTCGAGTGCGTCGACTGGTTCTTCTGCACCAAGGAGATCCCCGCGGACGTCGTCGAGGCCACGATCCGCACCGGGGCATGACGAGGAGGATCTTCGGCGCCTTGGCCGGTCCGCGAGCGACCGCGGACCGGCCCGTCGCGCTGCCCGGGTGGCGGCGGGTGCTCGCCGTCGTCGCCCACCCCGATGACGAGTCCTTCGCGCTCGGCGCGCTGCTCGACCGGTTCGTGCATGCGGGCGCCGAGGTCTCCGTGCTCTGCCTGACCCGGGGCGAGGCATCCACCCTCGGCGCGGAGGCGGACGACCTCGCCGCGGTGCGTGACGCCGAGCTCCGGGCCGCCGCCGCGGCGCTCGGGCTGGGCCGGACCCACCTGCTCGCCCACCCGGACGGCGGGCTGTCCGCCCCGGGGCTCGCGGAGCGGCTGACCGACGACGTCGCGCGGGAGCTCGAGACCCTCGCCCCGGACGGCCTCGTCGTCTTCGACCCGCGCGCCGGCGTCACCGGTCACCCCGACCACGAGGCGGCCTCCATCGCGGCCCTGGCCGCGGCCGCCGCGGCGGGGCTCCCGGTCCTGGGCTGGGCCCTGCCGGCATCCGTCGCCGCTGCCCTCAACGAGGAGTACGGGGCGGGCTTCGCGGGCTACCCGCAGGACGAGCTGGACGCGGTCGCCGTGGACCGAGCCCGACAGCGCACCGCCGTCGAGTGCCACGGCAGCCAAGCCGTGCCGGGCAGCGTGCTGTGGCGCCGGCTCGAGCTGCTCGGCGACGTGGAGTACGTGCGCCTCCTCGCCTGAGCGGCCGACCTGGAGCCAGGGGCGCGAGGCGGCTACTGCACCGGGATGACGACCCGGGTCCGCCACGTCGACGGGTCACCCTCGGGCGGGCTGAGGTACTCCTCCCACATCTCGCCCGTCGGGGCGAGACCCTGCTCCGCCACCCACTGCTCCATCCGCGCGTATGTGGCCCCGAGGCCGTCGTAGGGGCCGACGTGGACCCCGACCGCGGCCCGGACCGCCGGGCGCTCGTGCAGGCCGACCCCGCCGCCGAGCTCGTGGACGTCGCCGACGACAGGGAAGCCGACGGACACGTCGACGGTGTCGGTGGGCATGCCGTGGTACCACCCGAAGGGCGGCGGGCCGACCTCCCCGCCGGCGTCGGCCACCGCCCCCGCGACGTGGCTGAACGCCGAGT
>DASSQJ010000249.1:0-5215 GCA_035702545.1 Phycicoccus sp. | reverse complement strand
CGATCGCCGCGGTGACCGGCCCCCACACCGGGTCCCACATCCGGCGGTCCGCGACCCCGGCGTGGACGAGCACCACGGGCACCTCACTGCCGTGGACGAGGTGCTGGTCGAGGGCGAGCATCACCGGGCCTTCCGTCCCCGCCGGGCGCTCGCCCCGGCGCTGCGGACTCAGGCTAGCGGCGGGACGGGCCCGCCGTCACCGCCCTGCGGGCGCCCGCGTCCGGGACTACGGTGGCGTCGTGCGGACGCTGGTGTCGGGCCTCGGGATGGTCGAGTCGGTGCGGTGGTGGTCGGGCCGGGTGTGGTTCGCCGACTGGACGGCGGGCACCATCCACGCCGTGACGCCCGAGGGCTCGGACGAGGTGGTCTGGCGCCACGAGTCGCTGCCGCTGTGCTTCGACCGGCACCCCGACGGACCCACGCTCGTCGTGTCCAACGCGGCTCAGGCCGTGCTCCGGGCCGACGACGACGGCAGGCTGCGGCCGTGGGCCGACCTGGCCGGGCTCGCCGCCGGCGCGTGGAACGAGATCGTCCTCACCGCCCCCGGCGCCGGCTATGTGGACTGCGGCAACTTCGACCCCGCCCGGGGCTTCCCCGACCCCGCCGACGAGGACGGCCTCGTCGTCCTCGTCGGCGAGGGTGCCGAGCCACGGGTCGTCGCCAGGGGGCTGCTCTTCCCCAACGGCCTGGCCCTCACGACCGACCGGGCGACGCTCCTCGTCGCGGAGTCCCACGCGTCCCGGATCAGCGCCTTCCCGATCGCCGATGACGGCGCGCTCGGCGAACGGCGCGACTGGGCCGTCACCCCGGGGTACGCACCCGACGGCCTCGCCATGGCCCCCGACGGGTCCTGCTGGTTCGCCGACGTGGCCGGCGCCTGCCTGGTCCGGGTCACCGACGGTGGCCGGGTGCTCGACCGCGTCGACCTCGGACGCGCGGCGTTCTCGTGCGCCCTCGACGACACCGGCCGGACCCTCTACGCCGCCGTCGCCGACTGGCCGGCGGACGGCGCCTTCGCCGACCCCGCCCACGTCTGGGACGGCGCGGTCGTCGCGGTCGAGGTGGGCTAGGGCGCGTCGACGACGGTGAGGTCGACGAGCACCTCGCTCGCGATCCGCTCGAGGGCCGCGCGCAGGGTCGACAGGTCGTCGTCGGCGGGGACGGTCACGAGGGCACGCGCCTCGAAGAGGCGACCCCCGGCCATCGGGGCGTCCCGGGTGGAGGTCTCGAGCTCGGCGACACTGAGGCCGTGCTCGGCGAGGACCCCCGACACCGCGCGGACGATGCCGGGGTGGTCGTTCCCGACGAGCTCGACGGCGACCTCGCGGCGGGCCGACGGGGTCGGGGAACCCGGGTGGACCGCGACCTCGAGCATCCCGTGGAGCGGCCGCAGGTCCGCCTGGAGCGCCTCGGCGGCCGAGGCGGGGACCTCGACGACGACGATCCCGGCGAACTTGCCGGCGACCTCGGCGAGGTGGCTGCGCTCCCAGTTGCCGCCGTGGCGGTCGACGACGTCGGCGAGGGCCTTGACGAGACCGGCGCGGTCGTCGCCGATGACCGTGAGGACGAGGGTGGTCACGGCGTCGATGCTACCCAGCCGGGTCCGCGGAGGAGGTGGGACCAGCGGTCCCGCCACGTGGTGGCGGCGGCCACGTCGCCGGCGAGGGCGCGCCACTCGTGGGTCGCGATGGTCACCGGGTCGTGGGTGCCGATGTTCGTCGTCAGGCCGTAGACGACCGGCTCGTCCTCCTTCTCGAAGGTCCCGAAGATCCGGTCCCACACGATGAGGATGCTGCCGTGGTTGCGGTCGAGGTACCGCGAGTTGGAGCCGTGGTGGACACGGTGGTGCGACGGGGTGTTGAGGACGTTCTCGAGCCACCCGATCGAGCGGATCGCCTCGGTGTGGATCCAGAACTGGTAGATGAGGTTGAGGGCCCGGGCGTTCTCGATGACGCTCGGGCGCACCCCGACCAGCGCGAGCAGGCCGTAGGGGACGCTCATCGTCAGGCCCTCGGCGACCGGCTGCCGCAGCGCCGTCGAGAGGTTGTAGTGCTCGCTGCTGTGGTGGACGACGTGCATCGCCCACAGCCACCGGCACTCGTGGTTGAGCCGGTGGTTCCAGTAGTAGATCGCGTCCCACCCGAGGATCGCGACGGCGTTGGCGAGGACGCCGGTGCCGAGGTCGCGCCGGGTGGTCCCGAACAGCCTCGTCCCGCTCGTCTGCGCCGACCAGGTCGTCGCCACGGTGAGGGCGGTCGAGGCGACCGCGGCCACGGCCATCCCGCCGGTGACCCGGCCGGGGCCGCCGACCCGAGGTGGCGCAGTGGGCAGGGTGCCCGTCTGCGGGAGGCTGCCGGCGCGGTGGCGGCGGACGACGTCGGCCACGCTCGTCGCGGCGGTCGTGACCACCGCGGCGCCCATGAGGACCTTGGCGTACCGGCCGCCGCCGGGAGTCACCGGGTCGAGGAGGCGCTCGGCGACGAAGGGGGCGACGAGGCTGCCGACACCCATCGTCAGGCTGGCCATCGTGTCGGCGAGCTCGTAGTCGCCGGCTCGCCGGGTCCCCGGAGGCGCCGGATGGCGCCGCTGCCAGAGGTACTCGGCCGCCATCGCCCCGAAGAAGGCAGGGATGGCGAGGACGGTCAGGTCGGGGCGTCGCACGGTCCGGACCTCCGTCGCCGTCGGGGCTCGGGAGGGGGTCGACCCCTCCCGCGGGCAGGTTAACCCGCGGAACCGGGCTTCGGGTACGGGTCACCCCTCGATGAGGCCGAGGAGCCACCCGGGACCCGCCGTGGTGGCGCCCACCGCCTCGAGGCGGGCGACGAGACCTCGGTCCGCGGTGACCACCGTGACCTCCGCGCCCTCCGCGACGAGGGCGGCAGCGCGTCGGACCACCTCGTCGTCGCCCTCACCGGGGGCGTGGACCGTCTCGACGGCACCCTGCCGCCCCTCGGGCACGCCGGGCCTGGCCCTCCCCTCGAGGACGAGGAGGACGCGATCGGCCGGGAGCGCCGCGCCGGTGAGGCGGTCGTGCAGCCGGCGGGCGGCCCCGGCCCGGTCGCGCCACCAGCCGTCGGGCCGCGAGCCGACGACGTTGGCGCCGTCGACGAGGAGGGCGCGGGCGCTCGTGCCGTTGTCCACGCGGCCATTCTGCGGGGCCGGCGCGACGCACGCCACGCCGCGGGGGGCTGTCGCCGGGGGGCGCGGCGCGGCACGATGGGAGTGGGTGCCGTGGGCCGTCGCCACCGCCCCGGCACACCTCGCAGCGGTGACGAGGAGAGCAAGGAGGCGGCCATGAGGGCCAGGGCGGGAGACCACATCATCCTCGCGGGCGAGCAGGTGGACCAGCCGACGAGGGCGGGTGAGGTCCTCGAGTGCGGTCCGGACGGCGGCCCGCCGTACACCGTCCGCTGGGAGGACGGCCACACGAGCACGATGTACCCGGGTCCGGGTGCCGTGCTGCGCGTCACCGAGGGCGGTCACCGCGAGTTCAGTGACGTCGTCGCACGTCCCGAGCTGGGGACGATGCGTGAGTGGTCGGTGCGGGTGACCCTCTTCGAGAAGGGCGACGAGACCTCCGCGACCGTCGCGCTGCTCGCGGACTCCCCCGAGGCGCTGACGGCCAAGGGCGAGAGCCACCGCTCGGAGAGTGACGTCTCGAGCACGCACATCGGTGACGAGGTCGCCGTGGCGCGGGCGCTGCGTCGGCTCGCCGACCGGCTCCTCGCGACGGCGGAGCAGGACATCGAGGCCTCCACCGGCGAGAGCGACGTCGCGGTCCGCTCCCGCTGACCCCACTCATTGCCGGTTGAGCCGGCCGACCCGCCGCAGGGGGCGGGTCTCGCCGGGCGAACGGGCAAGGAGTCGCGGCCTGTGGGCGGATGGTCGTCGCGCCGACGGCTACATCCGCTCCTTGATGCCCCGCCGGACGAGCAACCAGTTCATCGGGTACGCCGTCGCGAACCCGGCGAGCATCGCCCACTGCATCGCGAACCAGAACACCGGTGAGGCGGCGTCCGGCTGGGTCCCGAAGACCGGCCGGAAGATCCCGAAGACGAGGACCGCCATCAGCCCGTACATCCCCACCTGCCAGGCGACGAGCGAGAGGGTGTCGGCCTTGAGGGCGGCGACGAGGCCGTCGCGCAGGCCGAGGCCCTGCATCGGCGCGATGGCGTGGTACTGGAAGAGGATGCCGAGCGCGAAGGCGAGGATGAAGTCGAGCACCCAGACCGCGTACATCCGCTCCGACCAGAAGCCGGGGTAGCCGAGGGGAACGAGGACCGCCGGGACGAGGAAGGCCGCCGTCTCGGCGATGATGTCCCCGAGGGTGCACCCGGCACCGCAGTGGAGCGCGCCCTTGCCGACCGAGACGGCCATCGACGGCTCCTCGTCCACCCCGGGCCGGCCGTGTCGGCGGTAGAACCACACCGCGACGAGGCTCCCGAAGAGCGCCGTGACCGGCCAGACGACGTTCATCACGGCCATCTGCTGGGGCCGGCGTCGGACGTCCAGGGCGATCCACGCCGCACACCCCACGGCGAGGGTGAGCGAGACGACGGACAGGGTGGTCAACCAGCTCGGCACGCGGCTCCTCTCCTGCGGTTCCGGGCCCACCACCCTAGGCAGCGCCCTCACGCCGCTGGGGTTCCCGAGCACGGTGACTGCGTCGACCGGCTCGGCGCCGCCGCGGATGTCGCTGTTCTGCCGCCACCGGCGTGTGACGGGTGTGACAATCGCCGACGTGCTTGCCGGTCGCCACGGGATGCGGACCGCGGCGGGCGCCGTCCTCACGGTGCTCCTCGCCGTCGGGTCGGCCGTCGCCGGGCCCGGGGCGGTCGCGACGCCGATGCCGGCGGACACACCCGTCGTCCCGAGCGCCGGTGACGTGGCCCGAGCGCGGGCGGCGGCAGCGGCGGCCGCCCGGCAGGTCGAGGCCGTGACCGCACAGCAGCGAGCGGCCCAGGCCGAGCTGTCCGCGCTCCAGCTCGAGGTGGCCACCGCGGTGGACGCGGACCAGCGGGCTCAGGCGGCGCTCGCACTCGCCGAGGACGTCGCCCGGACGGCGGCGCAGGAGCTCGAACGCGCGCGCGCCGCCCACGCGGCGGCCCGCGAGGTCGTCTCCGGGGAGGCCGCCCTGCTCTGGACCCAGGGCAGCGGCACCCTCCAGAGCCTCGACCTCATGCTCTCGGCGTCCCCGGAGTCGGTGTCGGACCTC
>DASSQJ010000248.1:0-2344 GCA_035702545.1 Phycicoccus sp. | reverse complement strand
CGCCACCGCGATCGCCGCCGCCGAGGAGGCCCGCGACCGCGACCTGGCCGGCCTCGCCGAGCTCGAGGCCCGCCTCACCGCCGCGGAGGAGGCTCCCGAGGAGGAGCCCGACACCGCAGAACGCGAGCGGCTCGCCGAGGCCGCCCGGGCTGCCCGCCAGGCCGAGATGGACGCGCGGCTCGCGCTGCGCACCGCCGAGGAGCGGGCCCGGGCCCTGTCCGGACGGGCCGACTCGCTGCGCCGGGCCGCCCAGGCCGAGCGCGACGCCCGTGCCAAGGCGGCGGCCCGCCGGGAGCGGCTGGCCCGCGAGGGGGAGGTCGCCGGTGCCGTGGCCCGCGGCGTCGCCGTGGTGCTCGACCGGCTCGAGGGCTCGGTCACCGCCGCGGCCGCCCGCCGGACCGAGGTCGAGCAGGACCGTCGCGGGCGCGAGGAGGAGCTGATGGCCGTCCGGGCCCGGCTCCGTGACCTCGGCAAGGAGCTCGACGAGCTGGTCAACACGGTGCACCGCGACGAGATGGCCCGCGCCCAGCAGCGGATGCGGATCGAGCAGCTCGAGCAGCGCGCCCTCGACGAGCTCGGCATGGACCCCGAGGGCCTGGTCGCCGACTACGGCCCGCACAACCTGGTGCCGCCGGTGCTGCCGCCGGACGCCGAGGCCGGGCAGGACGAGGGCGAGCAGCCCGACCCGGTGCCCTACGTCCGTGAGGAGCAGCAGAAGCGGCTCCGGGCCGCGGAGCGGGCGCTGTCCATGCTCGGCAAGGTCAACCCGCTCGCTCTGGAGGAGTTCTCCGCCCTCGAGGAGCGGCACAAGTTCCTCACCGAGCAGCTCGAGGACCTGAAGAAGACGCGCAAGGACCTGCTCGACATCGTCCGGGAGGTCGACGAGCGGGTGGAGCAGGTCTTCACCGAGGCCTGGGCCGACGTCAGCACGGCCTTCGACCACGTGTTCAAGCGGCTCTTCCCCGGCGGCGAGGGCCGGCTGGTGCTCACCGACCCCGACAACATGCTCTCGACCGGCATCGAGGTGGAGGCCCGCCCGCCGGGCAAGAAGGTCAAGCGCCTCTCTCTGCTCTCGGGCGGTGAGCGCTCGCTGGTCGCCGTGGCGTTCCTGGTGTCGCTGTTCAAGGCCCGCCCCTCGCCGTTCTACATCCTCGACGAGGTCGAGGCCGCGCTCGACGACACCAACCTGGGCCGGCTGCTGGAGATCTACGAGGAGCTGCGCGAGAGCAGCCAGCTGCTGGTGATCACCCACCAGAAGCGGACCATGGAGGTCGGCGACGCCCTCTACGGCGTGACCATGCGCGGCGACGGCGTCTCCGCGGTCATCTCCCAGCGCCTGCGCGAGGCCGAGACCGCGTAGCCTGCCGCCCCATGAGCGAACGACCTCCGCGTCCCACCCGGGACGACTACGTCGCCTGGCGGACGGTCACCACCCGGTGGCGTGACGACGACGCCTACGGCCACCTCAACAACGCCACCTACTACGAGCTGTTCGACACGGCGGTCAACGCACACCTGTACGAGGCCACGGGCGTCGACCCGGCCGCCGCGGCCCTTCTGTCGGTGGCCGTGACGCCGTGACGCGGTAGGTCGCTAGGCCGGCTGGGTCTCGCGCAGCCGCTGGCTGATCACCGCGGAGACGCCGTCCCCGCGCATCGTCACGCCGTAGAGCGCGTCGCCGACCTCCATGGTCCGCTTCTGGTGGGTGATGACGAGGAGCTGGGAGTTCTCGCGCAGCTCCTCGTAGATCTCCAGGAGCCGGCCCAGGTTGGTGTCGTCGAGCGCCGCCTCGACCTCGTCGAGGATGTAGAACGGCGACGGGCGGGCCTTGAACAGCGCGACCAGGAACGCCACGGCGACCAGCGACCGCTCGCCGCCGGAGAGCAGCGAGAGCCGCTTGACCTTCTTGCCCGGCGGCCGGGCCTCGACCTCGACGCCGGTGGCCAGCATGTCGCCGGGGTCGGTGAGCACCAGCCGGCCCTCGCCGCCCGGGAAGAGCCGGGCGAAGGTGGCGTCGAAGGCCCGGCTCACGTCGGCGTACGCCTCGGTGAAGACCTGCTCGACGCGCTGGTCGACCTCGCGCACGATGTCGAGGAGGTCCTTGCGGGTCTTCTTGAGGTCCTCCAGCTGCTCGGTGAGGAACTGGTGGCGCTCCTCCATCGCCGAGAACTCCTCCAGCGCCAGCGGGTTGACCCGCCCGAGCTCGCGCAGCGCGCGCTCCGCGGCCTTGAGCCGCTTCTGCTGCTCCTCGCGGACGTACGGCGTGGGCTCGGGCGGCTCCTGGCCCTCCTCGAGCGGCCCGGCGTAGGGCACGAGCTGGTCGGGGCCGTACTCCGCCATCAGC
>DASSQJ010000247.1:0-21859 GCA_035702545.1 Phycicoccus sp. | reverse complement strand
GTGGAGCGCGTCATCCGGGTCCGCCAGAACTCCTCGGACTGGACCTCCTCCTCGGCGTGCGTCGCGACGAACGCCTCGGGTGACTCCTGGAGCGCGGTGAGCCGGACGGAGCGGTACTGCTCCCACTCGTCGACGCCCAGGGGACGAACCGTGATGTCGCGCGTGACCGTCATGACGGTCACTCTCCCACGGCCCCCGCGGGTCCGAGCAACCCGGGAGGGTGAACAGTCAGGGGCCGGTCAGCTCGAGGGCGAGCTCCCGCTCGGTGACCGTCTCGTCCCACGGCATGACCCCGGTGCCCCCGGTCGGACGGAAGCCGAGGCGCTCGTAGAAGGCCACCGCGCGCACCTGCTCGTCGGCGACGTCGAGCAGGACGCGACGACGGCCGTCGGCCCGGGCCTGCGTGAGGGCCACCTGGACGAGCCGCTCGGCGACCCCGGTGCCGCGCGAGTCGGTCGGCACCCACATCCCGATGAGGTGCACCTCCTCGGCCGGCTGGTCGTCGGCGTGCCAGAGGCCCACGGTGCCGGCCGGGCGGTCGCCGTCGAGGGCCAGCCAGGCGAGGACCTGCCCCGGGAATCGCTGCCACTCCTCGTCGGTGCGGCCGGCGGCCTCCGCGTAGGTCGTCCAGAAGGCGCGCGGGCTGTCGATGAGCGCGGCGAGCCGCACATCCCGGTAGGTGCGCCAGTTCTCGGCCGTGACCCGGACGACCTCGACCTCGCGGGCGGCCCCGGCCTCAGCCACCGGCGAGCTCGCGGGAGCGCACCGCCGCCGCCTCCATCGCCCTGATGAAGGCGGCCCGCACCTTGTGGTCGTCGAGCTCGCGCAGCGCGGCCGCCGTCGTCCCGCCCGGGGAGGTCACCTGCTCGCGCAGGACGGTCGGGTGCTGGCCGGTCTCCTTGATCATCGTCGCGGCGCCGAAGAGGGTCTGGACGACGAGCTCGGTGGCGGTCGACCGGGGCATCCCGAGGACGACGCCGGCCTCGATCATCGCCTCGACGACGTAGAAGATGTACGCCGGGCCGCTGCCGGAGATGGCCGTGACGGCGTCCTGGAGCTTCTCGGGCACCTCGATGACCTTGCCCGTCGCCTCGAGCAGCGCCTCGGCCTCGCGGAGGTGCCCGGGGTCGCAGTGCGCCCCGGCGGAGACGGCCGCCATGCCCTGGTCGACGAGGGCGGGGGTGTTGGGCATGACCCGGACGACGGCACGGCCCGCCGGCAGCCGGGTCTCGAGGAAGGTCGTCGTGATGCCCGCGGCGAGGCTGACGACGAGGTTCCCCGGCGCGACGTGGGGGGCGATCTCCTCGAGGAGGGCCTCCATGTCCTGGGGCTTGACGACGAGGACGAGGGTGTCGGCGAGGGCGGCGGCCTCGGTGTTGCCGAGGGCGCGGACCCCGTACTTGTCGGTGAGCTCGGCGGCCCGCTCCTCACGTCGCTCGGTGATGACGAGGTCGGCGGGGGGCCGCCCGGCCCGGAGCAGCCCCGAGAGGAGCGTCTCGCCCATGACGCCGGCACCGAAGATCGCGACCGTTCCCATGCCCGTGAGTATGACGGGTCAGCCCGCCTCGGTCGTCGCCACCTGGCCGGTCCACGCCCGGCCTTGTCCGGAGAGGCGGACGAGCCCGCGCCAGGTGAGGGTCGGCAGGACGTCGGCGTCGGTCACGCAGACGTCGAGGCGCAGGTGGCCGGTGAGGCGGGCGAGGTAGCGGGCGGTCTCCGGCAGCTCGCCGAGGCCGACGAACACCGGTCCGGCGGCCCCCTCCCGGCGTAGGACGAGGACGGCCGGCCCCTGGACGGTCTGCACCCACGCCCGGTCCGCCGGCGCCGTGGCGGGGCTGGGGTCCTCCTCGAGGACGGGTCCGAGACCGAGCCACGCAGCCAGTCGGGAGACCTCGGCGCCGCCAGCGAGCACGACGGCGGTCTCCTCGGTGACGTGGAGGACGACGCCGGCGTCGTGGACGAGGAGCGTCGCGTCGAAGCCGGGCCCGTCCTCGGTCACGCCGCGGGCCCGCAGGACGTCGCCGAGTGCCGCGTAGGAGAAGTCGGCGGTCCCGTCCGCGGCTCGGACGGTCTCCGGCTGCCGCCACTGCTCGAGGAGCCAGTCGGGTGGCCCGGGGTCCTCCCCGGGTGGGTGCGCGGGGACGTGGGCCGGGGTCAGGAGTTCCCCGCGAGCGAGCGGAGGAAGAACTGGAGGTTGGCGGGCCGCTCGGCCATCCGCCGGACGAGGTAGCCGTACCAGTCCTCGCCGAACGGGACGTAGACGCGCATCTGGTGGCCGCGGTCGGCGATCCGCTTCTGCTCGTTCATCCGGATGCCGAGCAGCATCTGGAACTCGTAGCTGTCCGGGTTCCGGCCGTGGTGGCTCGCGAGGGCCTGGGCGATCTCCACGAGGCGGGGATCGTGGCTGGCGACCATCGGGTAGCCGTCACCGGCCATGAGGACCTTGAGGCAGCGGACGTAGGCGAGGTCGACGTCCTCGCCCGACTGGTGGGCGACGGAGGCCGGCTCCTTGTACGCGCCCTTGCACAGCCGGACCCGGCTGCCCTCGCCGGAGAGGTCCCGGCAGTCGGCCTCGGTGCGGTGGAGGTAGGCCTGGAGGACGGCGCCCACCCACGGGAAGTCCTCGCGCAGCGCCCGGACCGTCTCCAGGGTGCGGTCGGTCGTCGTGTGGTCCTCCATGTCGAGGGTGACGGTCGTCCCCGCCCGCTCGGCCGCGACGCAGATGGCGCGGGCGTTCTCGAGCGCGATGGCGTCCCCGTCCCGGGGCAGCGCCTGGCCGACGGCGCTCAGCTTGACCGACACCTCGCCGGCGCCGAACCGGGCGAGGTCCTGCTCGGCGAGCGCGTCGAGGAGCGCGACGTAGGTGTCCCGGGTCGCCTCGGCCCGGGCCCGGTCGGTGGTGTCCTCCCCGAGGTAGTCGATGGTGACGAGCCGGTTCGTCGCCCGGAGGTCGGCCGTGACCGCCACGGCCGCGGGGACGTCCTCACCCGCCACGTAGCGGGCGACGACGTTGCGGCTCACCGGCGCCCGGACGACCGCACCGCGGACGACGTCGGACTGGGACAGCTGGAGCAGGGCTCCCCGGAGCAGGTCGCTGGCATCCACGGCTGACAGGCTATCCGTGCCTCAGGGCGTACGGCGCCGCAGGGTGAGGCTGCCGAGGAGCAGGGCCCCCACGATCCAGAGCACCATGATCCCCAGGCTCGGCAGCACCTCGCTGACCGGGTCGGCGAGGGTGGCGACGTCCTTCATCGCGTCGACGGCGTAGGAGAGCGGGAGGACGTTCGAGATCAGCTCGAGGGCCCGGGGCATCTGGTCGCGCGGCATGAGCAGCCCGCAGAGGAGGAACTGCGGGAGGATGAACGCCGGCATGAACTGCACGGCCTGGAACTCGGTCCGCGCGAACCCGCTCGCGAGCAGGCCGAGCGCCGTGCCGAGGACGGCGTCGAGGACCGCGATGAGGACGAGCAGCCACGCGGGGCCGGCGATGTCGAGGCCGCAGACCCAGATGGCGAAGGCGCTCGCGACGACCGCCTGGACGACGGCCATGACCCCGAAGGCCAGGGCGTAGCCGAGCATGAGGTCGCCCTTGCCGAGCGGTGTCGTCATCAGCCGCTCGAGGGTCCCCGACTGGCGCTCGCGAAGCGTCGCGATGCTCGTGACGATGAACATGACGACGAGCGGGAAGATCCCGAGGAGCGACGGGCCGATCCGGTCGAAGATGTCGACGGGGGCGTCGGCGTAGATCCACGCGAGGAGCCCGAGGAGGACGCACGGGACGACGATCATCAGCGCGACGGTGCGGTGGTCGCCCCGCAGCTGACGGAGGATGCGGGTCGTCGTCGCCAGCGTGATGCGGATGCTCACGACGCCGCCCCGTCGTCGTCCGCGGTGCCGTCGTCGCCGTGGCGGACGTGTCGGCCCTGCCGGAGGTGCCGGCCGTCGCCGTGGCGGCCCTCCTCGCCGCCGGGGCGGCGCTCGTCGCCGACCGGACCGCCCCCGTCCCGGGCGTCGGCCTCGTCGATGAGGGCGAGGAAGGCCTGCTCCGGGTCGTCGGTCCCCGTGCGCGAGAGGAGCTCCGGAAGCGTCGAGTCGCTGAGGACGTGCCCGGCCCGCAGGAGGAGGAGGCGGTCGCACCGGACCGCCTCGTCCATGACGTGGCTCGAGACGAGCAGGGTGCGCCCCTGCGCGGCGAGGTCGCGGAAGATGTCCCAGAGGTCGCGGCGCAGGACCGGGTCGAGCCCCACGGTCGGCTCGTCGAGGACGAGGACGTCCGGGTCGCCCACGAGCGTGCACGCCAGGCTGGCCCGGGAGAGCTGGCCGCCGGAGAGCTTCTCGACCCGGACGTCCGCGTGGTCGGCGAGGTCGACGGCCTCGATGGCCCGGTCCACGGCATCCGCTCCGACGCCGACGACCCGGGCGAGGTAGCGGACGTTCTCGCGCACCGTGAGGTCGGCGTAGACGCTCGGGGCCTGGGTGAGGTAGCCGACCCGGTGCCGCAGCGCCGGGGCCCCTGCGGGCTCGCCGAGCACCGAGACGGAGCCGCCGTCGACGACCTGCACCCCGACGACCGCTCGCATCAGGGTCGACTTGCCTCCGCCGCTCGGGCCGAGCAGGCCGACGACCTGGCCGTTGGGGACGCGGAGCGAGAGGTCGGGGAGGACCTCGCGGCCGCCGCGCAGGACCCGGAGGTGCTCGACGACGATCGCGTCGGCGGCCTGGCTCGTCACAGGGCGAATGTCCCACTCCGCCGCTCGTTTGTCTGCGTGACGCGCCTCATCCTGCGGCCCGGGCCGCGAGGTGCAGCCGGGCGAAGGCGAGCGACTCGGCGAGGTCGAGCTCGCGCTGGCCCTCGTCGACCTTCCGGGTGGACACCTCCACGATCACGTGCCCGGAGAAGCCGGATGCGGCGAGCGTGCCGAGGACCTCGCCGCACGGTTGCCCGCCACGGCCCGGGACGAGGTGCTCGTCGCGGGCGGAGCCGCTGCCGTCGGCGAGGTGCAGGTGGCGCAGCCGCGGGCCGAGGTCACGCACCATGCCGAGCGCGTCGGACCCGGCGGTGGCGGTGTGCGAGAGGTCGAGGGTGACGTGGGCGTAGGGCTGCGGCACCGGGTCCCAGTGCGGCAGGTACGCCTCGAGCTCGCGCGAGCGCGGCGCTCGCCACGGGAACATGTTCTCGACGGCGAGGCGCACCTCGCTCTCGGCCTCGCGCGCCTCGACCCCGTCGACGAAGCCGCGGGCGTACTCCCGCTGCCACCGGAACGGCGGGTGGAGGACGACGGTGTCGGCGCCGAGCTCCCCGGCGAGGTCGAGGGAGCGGTCGACCTTGCCCCACGCGTCCGTGCCCCAGACCCGCTGGGTGACGAGCAGCGTGGGGGCGTGCACCGAGAGCACCGGCACCCCGTAGTGCTCCGAGAGGGCGCGGAGCGCGCCGGCCTCCCGCGTCAGCGGGTCGGTCCAGACCATGACCTCGACCCCGTCGTACCCGAGCCGCTGAGCCAGCGAGAAGGCAGCGGCGCACCCCTCGGGGTAGACGGAGGCCGTGGACAGGCCGACCCGGGCCGCGGGGACGGACGCCGGAACCCCTCCCCCGCGTCTGTGGTCGCGGGACGGCACGCTCATCCCATCCGGTCGAGGTGCCGCAGGATGATGCCCTCCCGCAGCGCCCACGGGCAGATGACGATCTCCTCGAGGTCGAGCAGGTCCATCGTCGCCTCGGCGACGAGGCCGCCGGCGTACACCTGACGGGAGCGGGCCCCGGAGACGCCGGGGAGGGCGGTGCGCTGCTCCGCCGTCATCGCCGCGATCTCCGGGAGGCGCTCGGCCAGCGTGTCGAGGCGCAGGCTGCGCGCGGCGTACATCCCCTCCGAGCTCGGGGCGGCGCCGCAGATCCGGGCCAAGGAGCGCATCGTCTTCGACGTGCCGACGGCGAGGTCCGGGGAGCCGGCCTTGGCGAGCGGCCGCAGCTCGGCGGCGATGGACGCCCGGATGGTGCGGCGCGCCTTGCGGATGTCGTCGGGGTCGGGCGGGTCGCCGGCGAGCAGGTCGCGGGTCACCCGGCCGGCACCGAGCGGCAGGGAGACGGCGACGTCGGGATCCTCGTCCATCCCCTGGGCGAGCTCGAGCGATCCGCCGCCGATGTCGGCGACGAGGAGGGTCCCCGCCGACCAGCCGAACCAGCGACGGGCGGCGAGGAAGGTCAGCCGGGCCTCCTCCTCGCCCGTGAGGACGTCGAGGCGCACGCCGGTGCGCTCGGCCACGTGCTCGAGGACCGCGTCCCCGTTGGGCGCCTCGCGGATCGCGCTCGTGACGAAGCCGCTGAGGTCCTCGACGCCCTGGTCCTCGGCCACCTCCTGGCACTCGGCGACGAACTCGGCGAGCCGGTCGCGGCCCTCGTTGGCGATGCCACCGTCGTCGGTGACGTGCTCGGAGAGCCGCAGGTCGATCTTGTGCTTCGACGCCGGCAGCGGCTGGGCACCGGGGTGCGCGTCGACGACGAGCAGGTGCACGGTGTTGGACCCGACGTCGATCACCCCGAGGCGCATGCGCCCAACGTAGTGGGTGGGGCCGGGCGCCCCCATAGGGTGGACGGGTGCCCGAGACGCCCCTCGACATCCCCCGGACGTGGGCCGAGTTCACCGACCCCGCCGACCCGGGCCAGCGGTTCCGGGTCGACCTCACGTGGCTGACGTCGAGCTGGACGTGCATCTTCGGGGCCGGCTGCCGGGGGATCTACGCCGACCGTCCCGACGACGGGTGCTGCACGCTCGGTGCCCACTTCACCGACGAGGACGACGTCGAGCGGGTTCGCGCGGTCGTCGCCGAGCTCGGCGAGGACGAGTGGCAGATGCACCCGGGCCACGGGAAGCGGGGCGACAAGGACCCGGCGCGGCTCTCCGCGTGGACCGAGGTGGAGGAGGACGGTGCCCGGAAGACCCGGGTCGTCGAGGGAGCGTGCATCTTCCTCAACCGCCCCGGCTTCCCTGCCGGCGCCGGGTGTGCCCTGCACCAGCACGCCGTCCTCACCGGGCGCCCGCCGCACGCCGCCAAGCCGGACGTCTGCTGGCAGCTGCCGATCCGGCGGAGCTACCGGACCGTCGAGCTCCCCGACGACACCTCCTACCTCGAGGTCACGATCACCGAGTACGACCGGCGCGGATGGGGTCCGGGCGGGCACGACCTCGACTGGTACTGCTCGGGGAACCCCGACGCCCACGTGGGGCGCGAGCCGGTCTTCCGGGGCAGCCGCGCCGAGCTCGTCGAGCTCATGGGCGAGGCCGCCTACGCCGCCCTCGTCGTCCGGTGCGAGGCGCACCTCGCGACGGTTCGGCGGGCCCGCTCCGCCGGTGCGCGGGAGCTGATCCCGCTCCTCGTCCACCCGGCGACCGTCGCCGCCGACACGATCGGTGGGCGCCGCACGCGGGTCCGGAGGCGCAAGGGCACGACGGCGCTGCCCGAGGGCGGCAACGAACCGGCGCACCCGGTGGACCCGCCCGCGAAGCGGTCCGGCAGCGGTAAGGGGACCGCGAAGCGGCGCCGGCGCGAGCCGTGATCCGCAGCCCGAACATCTGGGACGCGCCCGACACCTACGAGCTGGAGAACCTCGCCTCGGACCGGGCCGGTGTCATCGACACGGCCCTGGAGGCGCTCCATCCGCTGGCCGGCTCGACCCTCGTGGACGTCGGCTGTGGGACCGGCTTCCACCTCCCCCGGTTCGCCGCCCGTGGCGCGCGCGTCATCGGGGTGGAGCCCCACCTGCCCCTGGCGCGCCGGGCGGCCGCGCGGTTGGGCGCCCGCGCTGCCGGGGTGTCGGTGGTCGCCGGCGATGCCGAGGCGCTGCCGCTCGCCGACGGGTCGGCCGACGTGGTCCACGCGCGGTGGGCGTACTTCTTCGGCCCGGGTTGCGAACCGGGGCTGGCCGAGCTCGACCGGGTCCTGCGCCCGGGTGGCGTGGCCTGCCTCGTCGACAACGACGCCACCCGGTCGACGTTCGGCGGATGGTTCTCGCGGGCGTATCCCGCCTACGACCCGGTTGCGGTGCAACGGTTCTGGGACCGGCGGGGTTTCGCGACAGAGCGGCTCACCATCGAGTGGACCTTCGACCGGCGAGAGGACCTCGAGGCGGTCGTGCGCATCGAGCTGCCGCCAGGCCCCGCGGACGCGGTGCTCGCGGAGCACGAGGGGCTCGACGTCGACTACGCGGTGGCCCTCCGCTGGCGCCGCTACTGAGGGCCGGGGCCAGGACACGGGCGCCGCGAACGGCTTCTCGTCAGAACGGTGGTGGGTCGGTGGCGCTGGGCCGGTGGGAGGCACGCCCCCGGTGGTGTTTCGGCGCGTCCGGGAGGTACCAGCCGCGGCCACGCAGGTCGCGGACCTCGACGGTGCACCGTGGGGGCTCCCACCGTTCGGCGAGGACGTGCTCGAGGGCGTGCTCGAGCATCGAGTGAGGACCGTCCGCGAGCACCAGGCGATGTCGGGTCGGCGCCACCGGGGGTTCGCCACTGCGGGAGGGCAAGACGAGGCCGTGGAGCGCGTCGACGGGATGCGTCACCCGGACCCGACCGGTCGGGTCGACCCAGGTGGCGGTGCCGTCGAGCGCGAGGGCGACCTGCCATCCCGGCCGTTGCTTGGTCCGGTGGTGACGGCGGCAGAGGCTGATGAGGTTGGCGGCGGCCGTGGGGCCGGCGGGCCAGGGGCGGACGTGGTCGAGGTCGGCGAAGCGGGCGGAGACGTGGCAGCCAGGGAAGCGGCACCGTCCGTCGCGCGCGCGGACGTGGGCGGCGAGCCGACGCCCGGGCCGGTAGGCATCCGTGGAGAGGTCGTCGGACGGGTCGACCGGTGCGCCGGTTCGCCTGTCGCAGCGCATGATCCGGGGCCGGCCCCGCCCGTCGCGTCCGACCGAGGTTGAGGCCACGGCCCGGGCGAGCCAGCCCCGCGCGACCAGGACCGGTTCGCCGGGGCGCAGACCGGAGACCTCGACGAGGTCGTCATCGGCACCGTTGTCCGCGACCTCGGGCTCATCGGGCACACCGTGCTCGTTCGGTTCATCGGGCACACCGTGCTCGTTCCGTTCATCGGGCACACCGCGCTCGTTCGGTTCATCGGGCTCGTCGGGGACGGCGAGCGTCACGACCGTCTCGATGGTGGCGTTCCCCTCGACGAGGTCGGTCAGCGCCTTGGCCCGGGCCCGTTCGATGGCCTCGCAGGTCCCGTCGGCGACGTACCGCTGGGCGAGCGCGTCGATGGCCGCCCAGGCCCGGGCGGCCTCTTCGGAGGGGAAGGTGCCCTCCCAGTGGTCGACGCCCGGCTGGCCGACCCAGCGCCGCAGGCCCGACTCGGCGCGGGCCCGACGGGCCCGCTGGCGCAGCAGGTCCGGGCTGACCCGGGCGAGCACCCGGCGACAGCGCCGGCGCAGGCTCGGCGCGTCGTCGGTCGCGAAGTACGCCTCCAGGGTCCAAACGACGCCGGCGGCTACGTCGGCCGGCGCCTCCTCGAGCTCCTCCGCCACCACCAACGCACGGTAGGGATCGAGGTGGCCGGCGGCCATCGCGGAGTGCAGGCCGCCCAGGCCGGTCGCCGTGGGGGTGCCGGCCGGGCCGTCCGCGGCCCAGCGCACTGCCGACAGGACCCGCCGCTCGGCGTGCACCGACGAGATGGTGAGCGCGCCCGACACGATCGCCGGCGCATCCAGCGCCACGTGACCGAGCGCCCTGTGCCTCTCGAGCAGCGTGCCGTCCTCGGCCCACTCCGGCTCGACCGCCGCGAGTCGGACGATGGCCGCGTCCTGGGCCGCCGACGCGACGTCGATCACCCGCTGGAGCTCCCCGACCGCCATGGCCCACTCCTCGCGCGTGCCCGTCACCTCACTGGGAGAGAGGGCGACAGCGAGCTCCGCGGCCGCGCGGCCGGCAGCCGCCGTGACAGCCCCGGGACCGGTGATGGCGTCCATCTCGCTCCTCCCCTCGTAGCACGATCCTACCGGCTCAGCACTATTCGCACAAGTGTTCGAGAGAGTCAATATCACTGTGTCGCAATGGCCGTGGACCACCAAGGCGGTCACGCCGGGGGTCGAGCCGGCCCTCCGGGCCGAGGTCCTTGCGGTTCGCGCACTCCTCCAGCGTCACCCTTGAGCCCACTCAGGGACCCGGATCTGCACGGCGTGGATTCTGGTCGACCTCGGTCACGAACATCCCCGAGCTCGGTCTCGGGGGAGGACCCCCAGCCACGTCGGGACCAGGGCGGAGAGCCCGACATGTCATCCGCACACCGGGCGGCCAGGACCCTCGCCTGGCCAACGTCGTCAGCCTGCGGCGGAGGGAGACGGCCGAACGCCGTTGTCGAACTACGGCATCGCAGCTCACGCCGGGGGTCGAGCCGGCTCCTCCGGGTCGAGGTCCAGGGCGATGTCGACGATCGGCGACGAGTGCGTGAGGGCTCCCACGGAGAGGTAGTCGACCCCCGTCTCCGCGTACTCCCGGACGACCTGGAGGGTGAGGCCGCCGGTGGCCTCGATCTCGGCCGGAATCCCGGTGGCGCGCACCGCAGCCACGGTCTCGGCGAGCAGCGCCGGGGACATGTTGTCGCAGAGGAGGAACCGGGCCCCGGCCTCGACGGACTCCACCGCCTCCTCGGTCGTCGTCACCTCGACCTGGACGTCGACGTCCGGGAAGTCGCGCCGCACCGCCCGGTAGGCGGCGGTCAGCCCGCCCGCCGCGAGCTTGTGGTTGTCCTTGATCATCGCGACGTCGTAGAGGCCCATCCACTTGTTCGTCCCCCCGCCGCACCGCACGGCGTACTTCTCCAGGGCGCGCATCCCCGGCGTCGTCTTCCGGGTGTCGAGGACCGTGGCGCCGGTCCCCTCGAGGAGGTCGGCCCAGCGCCGGGTGTGGGTCGCGACGCCCGAGGTCCGGCACAGGACGTTGAGGACGGTCCGCTCCGCGACGAGGGTCGTGCGGGTCGAGCCGCGCAGCGTGGCGAGGTGCGCCCCCCGGGTGACCCGCGAACCGTCCGAGACGTGCGCGTCGACCGTGACGCTCCCCGTCCCGAGCCGAGCCGCGACCGCCTCGAGGACCAGTGCGACGACGGGCATCCCGGCGACCACGCCGTCCGCCCGCGCGACGAGGTTCGAGACGGACCGCTGCTCGGCCGGGATGGTCGCGACGGTCGTGACGTCGGTGCCGGAGTCGAGGTCCTCGTCGAGGGCGTGCTCGACGAGTCGACGGGCCTCCTCGACCGGGAAGCGGTGGTCGGTCACGGCCGGCTCCCGTCGGCGCGGTCGGTGCCACCGACCGGTGCAGGGACACCAGCCGGCGCGGCGACGCCGGCCGGACGCTCCGCGACGAGGAGTCCCCCGTCGTCCACCCGGGTTAGCACCTGGTGGACCAGCCACCGTTCGTCGTCGCGGTCGGGGAAGTCGGAGCGGACGTGGCCGCCGCGCGTCTCGTCGCGCCGGTGGGCGACGAGGCTGAGCGCCATCCCGAGGTGGAGCAGGTTGGTCGTCTCCCAGGCGGCAGGCCCCGGCTCGGCGTCGGCGGACGCGCCGTCGGCGAGGGCGGCGAGGGCCGCGAGTGCCGCCGCCGTCGACGTGGCGCTGCGAACCGGCCCGGACCCGTGGATCATCGCCCGCTGGACCTCGAGGCGCCGGTCCCCGGCGAGCAGCGCAGGCCCTCCGCCGGCCACTTGGCCTCCGCTGCCTCCCGCGACCTCGTCCTCCCCGCCGGGCGCCGTTCCACCACCCGGCCGTCGCCGAGGCAGCTCGCCCGCCGCGATGCGGGCGCTGACGTCGTCGGCGATGCGGTGCGCGAAGACGAGGCCCTCGAGGAGCGAGTTCGACGCGAGCCGGTTGGCCCCGTGGACCCCGGTGCACGAGCACTCGCCGCAGGCGTAGAGCCCCGGGAGCGACGTCCGCCCGACGAGGTCGGTCTCCACCCCGCCCGACGCGTAGTGCTGGGCCGGCGCGACCGGGAGGAGCTCGGTCGCCGGGTCGATGCCGAGCTCGCGGCACCGGGTGACGATCGAGGGGAACCGGCGCTCGAGGAACTCTGCCCCGAGGTGGCGGGCGTCGAGCCACACGTGGTCGAGTCCCCGCTCGCTCATGACGTCGAGGATGGCGCGGGCGACGACGTCCCGGGGGGCGAGGTCGGCGAGCTCGTGGCGGCCGGTCATGAACCGCCGGCCGAGGTCGTCGACGAGGAAGGCCCCCTCCCCGCGGACGGCCTCGGAGATGAGCGGCTGCTGCCCGGTCGACCCCTCCCCGAGGAACAGGACGGTCGGGTGGAACTGGACGAACTCGAGGTCGGTGACCTTCGCCCCGGCCCGCAGGGCGGCCGCCATCCCGTCCCCCGTGGCGACCGGGGGGTTCGTCGTCGACGTGTAGATCTGCCCGAGGCCACCCGTCGCGAGGACGACGGCGCGGCCGAACGCGGCACCGACACCGTCGACCTGACCCTCCCCGATGACGTGGAGGGTCACCCCGCAGACCGTGCCGTCCTCCGCGGTGCAGAGATCGACGACGAGGGCGTGCTCGATGACCTCGATGCCCGGGTCGTCCCGGACCGCGTGGAGGGCCGCGAGGAGCGCCCGGGAGATCTCGGCCCCCGTCGCGTCCCCTCCCGCGTGCGCGATGCGGTCGCGGTGGTGGCCGCCCTCCCGGGTCAGCTTGATGCCGCCGGCGGCGTCGAGGTCGAAGTTGGCCCCGAGCGTGACGAGCTCGCGCACCCGGTCCGGGCCCTCCGTGACGAGCGCGCGGACCGCGTCCACGTCGCAGAGGCCGACCCCCGCGACGAGGGTGTCCTCGAGGTGGGCCTGCGGGGTGTCCTCCGGGTCGAGGGCGGCGGCGATGCCGCCCTGCGCCCATCCGGTCGAGCCCGCGGACAGGACCGTCTTGGTGACGAGGAGGACGCGCTCGACCCGTTCGCGCAGCCGCAGCGCCGTCGTGAGCCCGGCGATGCCGGAGCCGACGACGATGACGTCGGCCTCGGTCGTCCAGCCCGGCGCCGGCGCCCGCAGCCGCCGCGGGACGACGACGGCGGGCAGCGGCGGAACGGCAGCCGAGGTCATCGCCGGGACCTCAGGCGTGCGCCCGCACGTGGGGCACCTCGGAGAACACGTCGATGGCCCCGCCCCCGGGCCCGACGACGACCGGCGTGTTGTCGATGAGGCGGGTCGTCCCGATCCGGGCGGCGACCGCGAGCAGCGCCTCGCCGCGGTACCACTCCGGGACGTCCGCGAGGGTGTCGGGATGGACGAGGACGAGGTAGTCGACGAGCGCGAGCGGCTCCTCGACGAGCACCTCGCGGGCGGCCCGGCGGACCGCGGACGGCCCGAACGGAGCGGCCGCCGCACCCTCCCGCAGGGCCCGGCTCAGGCACAGCGCGACGTCACGGTCGCTCGGCGTGAGGTAGCTGTTGCGGCTGCTCATCGCGAGCCCGTCGGCCTCCCGGACGGTGGGGACGGACACGACCTCGACCGGGAAGTCGAGGTCGCGCACCATCCGCCGGATGAGGAGGAGCTGCTGGGCGTCCTTCTGGCCGTAGTACGCGCTGCGTGCCCCGGTGAGGTGGAGCAGCTTCCCGACGACGGTGAGCACCCCGTCGAAGTGGCCGGGGCGGGACTTTCCCTCGAGGACCTCGCCGAGCGGACCCGCCGAGACGCGCACCCCGGGGTCGCCGTCGGGGTAGACGACGTCCGGGGTCGGCGCGAAGACGACGTCGACCTCGGAGGCGGTGCAGATCTCCATGTCGGCGTCGAAGGTGCGCGGGTAGTGCGAGAGGTCCTCCTTGGGGCCGAACTGGAGGGGGTTGAGGAAGATCGTCACGATGACGTGCGCGTGACGCTCGCGGGCGGCCCGGATGAGGCGGGCGTGGCCGTCGTGGAGGGCCCCCATCGTCATGACGACCCCGACGTCGCGGCTGCTGAGGTCGGCGCGCGCGGCCCTGAGCTCCTCGCGGGTGTGCGCGACGACGGGGGTGGTGGTGGCGGTGGTCACTCGGGCTCCTGGTCGGCGAGGGTGTCGAGAAGCGGCTCGGCGACAGCCGGCCGCAGCCGCCCGCTGTCGAGGGCCCGCAGGGCGGTGGCCCGGGCCAGGGCCACGTACGTCCGCCGGATCTCGGGGGCGGCGCGGTCGAGGGCGTCGAGGTGGTCCTCCACGGTACCGACGTCGCCGCGCGCGACCGGGCCGGTGAGGGCGGCGTCACCGAGGCGCAACGCGTTGTCGAGCGCCGCCTGCATGAGCGGCCCGAGGACCCGGTGCGGCGCGTCGACGCCGGCGCGGGTAAGCACCTCCATCGCCTCGCTCGTCAGGGTGACGAGGTGGTTGGCGCCGTGGGCGAGGGCGCAGTGGTAGAGGACTCGGTCCTCCTCCGCCACCCAGACCGGCGTGCCGCCCATCTCGAGGACGAGGGCCTCCGCGACCGGCCGCAGCTCGGGGTCGGCGGTGACCCCGAACGCGCAGTCCGCGAGCCGGTCGAGGTCCATCGACGTGCCGGTGAACGTCATCGCGGGATGGAGGGCCAGCGGGAGTGCGTGCCGCAGGCGGGCCGGCTCGAGCACCGCCACCCCGTGGCGCCCGCTGGTGTGGACGACGATCTGGCCGGCCTGCCAGGCCCCGGTGGCCGCGAGCCCGGCGACGAGGTCGGCGAGGGCGTCGTCCGGGACGGCGAGGAGGACGAGCTCTGCGCCGGACACGACGGTCGGGACGTCCGCGACCGGCACGCCCGGGAGGAGGGTCGCCGCCCGCTCGCGGCTGGCGTCCGAGACGGCGTAGGCCCCGGTGACACGGTGGCCGGCCCGGGCGAGCGCCGCGCCGAGGACCGCGCCCACGCGGCCGGCGCCGACGACCCCGACGGTGAGGCGGGCGGGGTGCTCGATGCCGTCCACGACCGAGCACGCTACCGCCCCGGCCGTGGGCCCGCGGGCGCGGCCGCGCCGCTAGCCTCGCGGGCATGGTTCCGTGGCGGGAGGCGTGGCAGGACGCGCTCTACGGCCCCCGGGGCGCCTACCGGGCCGCTGCCGGACCGGCCGGCCACTTCACGACCTCGACCCACGGTCCGCTCGGTGCGGTCCTCGCCGAGGCGGTGGGGCGGCTCGCGGGCCGGGAGGGGACGCACCACGTCGTCGACGTCGGCGCCGGCCGGGGCGAGCTGCTCACCGCCCTCCACTCGCTGCGCCCGGACCTGCGCCTCACCGGCGTCGACGTCGTGGCCAGGCCCTCGGGCCTCCCCCGCACGGTCGACTGGCTGGTCTCGCCCGGAGGGCCGGACCTGCCGGACGCCCTCGCCGACCTCGACGACGTCCTCGTCGTCGCGCACGAGTGGCTCGACGTCGTCCCGTGCACGGTGGCCGAGGTCGTCGCACCGGGCCGGCTCGCCGTCGTGCTCGTCGACCCGGCCACCGGGGAGGAGTCCCTCGGTGGGACGCCGGATCCCGGGGAGCTCGCCTGGTGCGATCGGCACTGGCCGGTGGACCACGTCCCCGTCGGGGCGCGGGTCGAGGTGGGATGGAGCCGCGACCGCGCGTGGGCCGGTCTCGTCGACAGGGTCCGTCGGGGCACCCTGCTCGCCGTCGACTACGGCCACACCAGGGCCGAGCGCCCCCTCCACGGCACCCTCACCGGGTACCGGGCCGGCGAGCTCGTCGACCCCGTTCCCGACGGTTCGTGCGACGTCACCGCCCACGTCGCCGTCGACAGCCTCGACCACGACGAGCTGATGACCCAGCGCGCCGCCCTGCACGCCCTCGGCATCCGCGCCGAGACCCCGGCGCGCGACGACGCGGCCCGGGACCCCGCCGGCTACCTCGCGGGCCTCGCGCGGGCCTCGGCCGTCGCCGCGCTCACGGACCCGGGAGGGCTCGGCGGCTTCTCGTGGGTGCTCCGTCGCGTACCCCGGATGTGACTCGGGGCGCTTCCTCGTGTCACCGTGGACGGGTGACGACCCGGCACCGCACCCCCCTCGCCCTCGCCGCCGCGGCCCTCCTGGCGACCACCGCCCTGGCCGCCTGCGGGTCCGACACCCCCGGTGAGGTCGTCGTCACCGTGACCTCCGGCTCGGGCGGGACGGGCAGCCCCAAGGCCCCGAACGCCTCCCCGGACGGCAAGCCCGACCAGCGGCTCGTCCAGAGCGACGTCAAGGGCCGCCGGTACGACTTCGGGGTCGTCACCTCGGTCGAGGAGGAAGGGGGCACCCAGGTGCTGGTCCTCGACCGCTGGACCGACCCGAAGGTCGACGACGCGGTGCTCGCCCAGAAGGGCCTGGAGGTCCGGACGTACGAGAAGGCGAAGAACCCCTTCAAGAACGTCAACACCAAGGTGACCTTCCGCATCCCGGTGCGTGACAACACGACCTTCCTCCTCCACCACTGCCTCTCCCCAAGCGAGCCGCTGCAGAGCAAGTCGGTGACCGCCGGCGAGCTCGCCGACGCCCCGCCGGAGGACAAGCTCGTCCTCCTCAGCATCGACGCCGACGGGTACACGACCGGCGGGGAGACCTTCGCCGGCTGCTGACCCACCCCGCCGGTGGTGCGGCAGACTGGCCGCGTGACCTCCGAGACCGGGCAGCGCGCGCTCGACGTCGGCGTGGGCGCCGGCGGCCTCGCGACCGCCGACATGGTGCTCAACATCGGGCCCCAGCACCCGGCGACCCACGGGGTGCTGCGGCTGCGGGTCGTCCTCGACGGCGAGCGCATCACGAGCGCCGAGCCGGTCATCGGCTACATGCACCGCGGGGCGGAGAAGCTCTTCGAGGTGCGCGACTACCGGCAGATCACGGTCCTCGCGAACCGTCATGACTGGCTCTCGGCGTTCTCCAACGAGCTCGGCGTCGTCCTCGGCGTCGAGGAGATGCTCGGGATGGAGGTGCCGGTCCGGGCGGTGTGGCTGCGCACCCTCCTCGCCGAGCTGAACCGGGTGCTGTCGCACCTGATGTTCCTCGGCTCCTACCCCCTCGAGCTCGGCGCCATCACGCCGGTCTTCTACGCGTTCCGCGAGCGCGAGGAGCTCCAGGCGGTCATGGAGGAGGTCTCCGGTGGCCGGATGCACTACATGTTCAACCGGGTCGGCGGCCTCAAGGAGGACGTCCCCGCCGGCTGGCTCGGCCGCGCCTCGGCCGCAGTGGCCGCCGTGCGCCGTCGCCTCCCCGAGCTCGAGTCGCTGCTCGTCGGCAACGAGATCCTGCTCGCGCGGACCCGCGGCGTCGGCGTCCTCGCGCCCTCGACCTGCCTCGCGTACGGGGTCTCCGGGCCGATCGCCCGGGCCAGCGGGGTCGACCTCGACCTGCGCCGCGACGACCCCTACCTCGCCTACGCCGAGCTCTTCGCCCCCGGCGGCCCCGGCCGGGTCGTCACCCGGAGCGAGGGCGACTGCCTCGCCCGGCTCGAGGTGCTCCTCGAGCAGGCCCACGTCAGCCTCGACCTCGCGGACGCCTGCGTGGACCGGCTGCGCTCGCTGCCGGCCGGGCCGGTCAACCAGCGGCTCCCCAAGGTGCTCAAGGTGCCGGAGGGCGAGCGGTACACCGCGACCGAGAACCCGCTGGGGCTCAACGGCTACTACCTCGTCTCCCGGGGCGACAAGACGCCGTGGCGGCTCAAGCTCCGGTCGGCCTCGTTCGGCAACGTCCAGGTGCTCTCGGAGGTCCTGCCGGGGTGCCTCGTCTCCGACATGGTGGCCATCCTCGGCTCGATGTTCTTCGTCGTGGGGGACGTCGACAAGTAGCCGGTTCGGCCCGAGCGCCGGCCGACCCGGCGGGGGCTCAGGACTCGTCGTCGGGCGACTCGTCCTCGGTGTCGATCCGGCACCAGTGCTGGGCCACCATCCCCGCGACGGCGAGGGTGAGCGCGGCGAGGAGCATGAGGACGAGGGGCAGCACCCGCTCCTGGTTGGCGACGAGGCTGAGGTCGCCGAGGACGACGGCGAGCTGGCCCCCGAACCATCCCGCCGCCGCCGCGCCGGTCAGCGCCCCGGCCTGGGCGAGGACGACGGTACGGGCCGCCTGGAGCGGGTCCAGCGGGGCCGTCGACCGGCCCTGGAGGTAGCGGCGCACCGGACGGGCGAGCCACACGACGACCGCCGCCATGACGACGAGGAGGATCCCGGCGACGGCGGGCGGGCGGGGCATGAGGGAGCCGTCGTTCGTGATGACGACCCCGACGAGGTAGCCGATGACGCCCATGAGGAGCGCGACGACGACGAGGGTCTGGACCCGGATGGCGCGGTGCATCAGCGGCCGCCTCCCTCGGACAGCCCGCCGGTCCGGCGGCGGACCCCGGCGCCGGAGGCGGCCGCGAGCTCGCGCACGGCCACGATGTGGTCGCCGTGGCGGAGCTCGGCCTGCGGGTCGACGTCGGCCCACGGGACGAGGACGAAGCCGCGCTCGTGGGCACGCGGGTGCGGGAGCGTGAGGGCCGGGTCGTCGGAGACGACGTCGGTGCCCACCGCCGGGTCGCCGTACTGGACGAGGTCGAGGTCGAGGGTGCGCGGGCCCCAGCGGACCTCACGGGTGCGGCCGAAGCGCGCCTCGACGGCATGGAGCGCCTCGAGCAGTGCACGGGGCGCCAGGGTGGTCCTCGCGACGACGACGGCGTTGACGTACACCGGCTGGTCGGCCGGCCCGCCGACGGGGTCGGTGTCGAAGAGCGCGGATGCGGTGACGTGGCCGAGCCCGGGGGTGCCCTCGAGCGCGGCGACGGCGGCCTCGACGGTCTCCTCCGGCGACTCGCCGTCGCGGGGCAGGTTCGCCCCGATGGCGATGACGACGGGCACCGGTGCGCCGGAACCGCGCCGACGCACCACGCTCACGGCGACGTCACCGAAGGCCACGCCCACCGGGGCCTGCGGCTTGTGGACGGTGACCCGCACCTGCTCCACCCGGGGGTCGCGCCGGACGTCGTCGGCGATGACCGCGGCGAGCCGCTCGATGAGGTCGAAGGGCTCGCCCTCGATCCGCTCGACGACCCCGGCGGCGAGGGCTCCGTAGTCGAGGGTGTCGGCGAGGTCGTCGGACGCGCCGGCCCGCGCGAGGTCGAGCGAGACGTCGACGTCGACGACGAACTCCTGCCCGTCGCGGCGCTCGTGCGCGAAGACGCCGTGGTACCCGGTGGCCCGGACGCCGCGCAGCGAGATCCAGTCGGGAGTCACGGCATCAGCTCCCCGCCGGCCGCGAGGGCCTCGGCGACGTCGAGGGCGTCGACGGTCGCGACGACGTCGTGGACGCGGACCCCCCAGGCGCCGTGCCGGGCGGCGTGGACGGTCGTGACGGCGGTCGCGACCTCCCGCTCGAGGGGCGCTCGGTCGTGACCCGGCGCCCGCCCCACCCGGCCGAGGAAGGCCTTTCGCGAGGTGCCGACGAGCAGTGGCGGGCCGATGGCGACGAGCTCGTCGAGGCGGCGCAGCAGCTCCCAGTTGTGCTCGGCGGTCTTCGCGAAGCCGAAGCCGGGGTCGAGGACGAGCCGGTCGGGGGCGATGCCCGCGGCCGTGAGGGCCTCGAGCCGCGCCTCGAGCTCGCGGCGGACGTCGCCGACGACGTCGTCGTACACCGCCCGCGACTGCATGTCGTGGCTGTGGCCGCGCCAGTGCATCGCGACGAACGGCACACCCCGGTCGGCGACGAGTGCCGGCATCTCGGGGTCCGCCAGGCCGCCGCTGACGTCGTTGACGAGGGCGGCGCCGGCGTCGAGCGCCGCCGCAGCGACCTCGGCACGCATCGTGTCGACGGACACGGGCGCGAGGGCGGCGAGCCCCTCGACGACGGGCAGGACGCGCCGGAGCTCCTCCGCCGGGGTGGGGCGCTCGGCCCCGGGCCGGGTCGACTCGCCCCCGACGTCGAGGACGTCGGCGCCGGCGGCGACGAGGTCGCGGCCGTGGGCCAGGGCGGCCTCGGGCGTGAACCAGGCGCCCCCGTCGCTGAACGAGTCGGGCGTGACGTTGACGACGCCCATGACGACCGGCCGCCCCGGCCGGGGGGTGGGGAGGCCGGGCACGGTCACCGGCGGGTCACCGTGAGCCACTGAGGAGCAGTGACATCGCCTCGGCGCGGGTCGCCGGGTTCCGCAGCTGCCCGCGGACGGCCGAGGTGATCGTGCGGGAGCCCGGCTTGTGGACCCCGCGCATCGACATGCAGAGGTGCTCGGCCTCGACGACGACGATGACGCCCTGGGCGTGGAGGTGCTCGACGAGGGCGTCGGCGACCTGGGTGGTGATCCGTTCCTGGACCTGCGGGCGCTTGGCGAAGACGTCGACGAGCCGGGCCAGCTTGGACAGGCCGGTGACCCGGCCGTCCACCGCCGGGATGTAGCCGATGTGGCAGACGCCGTGGAAGGGCAGGAGGTGGTGCTCGCACGTCGAGTAGAGCTCGATGTCGCGGACGATGATCAGCTCGTCGTGGTCGATGGAGAAGGTCGTCGCAAGGAGCGTCGCCGGGTCCTGGGCGAGGCCGGAGTAGAGCTCCTCGAGCGAGCGGGCCACCCGGGCCGGCGTCTCGAGCAGCCCCTCGCGCTCCGGGTCCTCGCCGATGGCGAGGAGCAGCTCACGCACGGCCGCCTCGGCTCGCGGGCGGTCGACCGCGAGCCGAGGAGGCAGGGAGCGCCCCTCGGGGGCCGCCTCCGGGTCAGGGCTCGACACGGCCGCCCTCCGGGACCTCGACGACCTCGGCCGGCGGGTGCTCCTCGTGGGCGTGGCTCGCGCCGTCGGCGGCGACGGCGTCGATGGCCGCCTCGGTGCTGGGGTCGCCGGGGTTGACGACGGCGCCGTTGGGCGCGCCGGACCCGTTGCGGCCCGCGAGGGCGGCCTCCTCGGCCGGGGTGAGGACCGGCGGGATGTCGGAGAGGGTCCGGTGCTCGCTGGAGAGCCAGGTCGGCCGGTCGGGGCGCTTGACGATGTCCGTGAAGATCTCGGCGAGCTCCTGGGCGTTCAGGGTCTCCTTCTCGAGCAGCTCGAGGACGAGCTTGTCGAGGATCTTCCGGTTGTCGTTGACGACGTGCCACGCCTCGTCGTGGGCCGCGTCGATGAGCTTGCGGACCTCCTCGTCGACGACGGCGGCGACCTGCTCGGAGTAGTCGCGCTGGTGGCCCATGTCGCGGCCGAGGAAGGGCTCGCCCTGCGACTGGCCGAGCTTGATCGCGCCGACGCGCTCGCTCATCCCGAACTCGGTGACCATCTTGCGCGCCATCGCCGTCGCCTTCTCGATGTCGTTCGCGGCGCCGGTCGTCGGGTCGTGGAAGATGATCTCCTCGGCGACACGCCCGCCGAGGGCGTACGCGAGCTGGTCGAGGATCTCGTTGCGGGTTGTCGAGTACTTGTCGTCGACGGGCATGACCATGGTGTAGCCGAGGGCGCGGCCGCGCGGGAGGATCGTCACCTTCGTCACGGGGTCGAGGTGGTTCATCCCGGCGGCGACGAGGGCGTGCCCGCCCTCGTGGTAGGCCGTGATCTTGCGCTCCTTCGCGGACATGATCCGGGTGCGCTTCTGCGGGCCCGCGATGACGCGGTCGATGGCCTCGTCGAGGGTGTGGTCGTCGATGAACTTCTTGCTGCTGCGGGCGGTGAGCAGCGCGGCCTCGTTGAGGACGTTGGCGAGGTCGGCGCCGGTGAAGCCCGGCGTGCGGCGGGCGACGGCCAGCAGGTCGACGTCGGCCGTGACGGGCTTGCCCTGGGCGTGCACCTCGAGGATGCGGTGGCGGCCGATCATGTCGGGCGAGTCGACGGCGATCTGGCGGTCGAAGCGGCCCGGACGCAGCAGCGCGGGGTCGAGGATGTCGGGGCGGTTGGTCGCCGCGATGAGGATGACGTTGGTCTTGACGTCGAAGCCGTCCATCTCGACGAGGAGCTGGTTGAGGGTCTGCTCGCGCTCGTCGTGGCCGCCGCCCATGC
>DASSQJ010000246.1:0-6766 GCA_035702545.1 Phycicoccus sp. | reverse complement strand
CGTGGGCGGGTCCGCGTCTGCGGCCGGGATGCCGGACGCCGTCGGCTCCGGAGTCGGGATCAGCCCACGGCGCCGGCGCGGCGGTACTCCCCGAGCGTGGCACGGACGAGCGAGGGCCAGTCCTGGGCCGGCGCGGCGGCGAGGAGGTGGGCGCTCATCCGCTCGCGCAGCGGGGCGTCCTCCGCCAGCCGCGCGACACCGCGGGCCAGCGCGGTATCGGAGGGCTCGAGCAGCCCGTCGACACCGGACGTGACGAAGTCCTCGACGCCGGTGCCGCGCGGCGCGACGACCGGCAGGCCGGCGGTGTGCGCCTCGAGAGCCGCGATGCCGAAGGCCTCGAGCCGCGCCGTCGAGAGGTAGAGGTCGGCCCCCTGGTGCAGTGCCCGCAGCCCGACGCGGTCGAACCGACCGGGCATCGCGACCCAGCCCATCCGGTGGCGTCGCAGGTACGCCTCCATGACCCGGCGCTGCGGCCCCTCCCCCGCGATCGTGACCCGCAGCGGCACCGAGGCGTCGAGCTCCTCCCTCGCCTGACGGAGCACCCGCAGCAACGAGATCGGGCGCTTCCGGGACACCAGTCGCATCGCCGTGACGACGTGGACCGGGTCCGGGCCGGGGGGCGACCCCGCCGGCCGGCGGGCACCGGCCTCCACGAGCCCCTCCCGCCACCACCGGGCGTCGATGCCGTTGCCGAGGACCCCGACGGCCGCGTCGCCCGCCGCGACGCTCACCCGGGCCGCTGCCATCGAGGACACCGCCGTCATCGCGACGCCGCGGTCGGCCCACCGGCGCAGGTGCCCGACGAGCCGGAACAGCGGGGCCGACCGGTCGATGACGCAGTGGAAGGTCGCCGCGACCGGCAACCCGACGTCGAGGGCGACCCGGGTGAGGTCCGTCGCGAAGGGGCTCACGACCCCGAGGTGGGCGTGGGCGACGTCGAAGCCGCCGGCCTCGAGCCGGCGACGCACCTCCGGAGGGGCCAGCGGGTTGACCGGCACCCCTCCCGGCAGCGGGAGCGCCATCCGGTGCACCGTGACGCCGCCCTCGACGGTCCGGGCCCCGCCACGCTCCCCGGCCGGGCCGGCGGTGGCCGTGAAGACCTCCACCTCGTGGCCGGCGGCGCTGAGGTGGTGCGCGAGGTCGTGGACCTGCCGCTCGATCCCGCCGAGCCGGGGCGGATAGCAGTCCGACAGGAGGGCGACCTTCACGGGGGTCCAGCCTGCCATGCGCAAGGATGGGCGACGATGTCCCACCGAACCCTCGTGGCCTTCCACGCCCACCCCGACGACGAGGCACTCCTCACGTCGGGGACGATGGCCCGGGCCGCGGCCGAGGGCCACCGTGTCGTCCTCGTCCTCGCCACCGACGGCGGGGCCGGCCTCGCCGCCGAGGACCTCCGCGGGGACGGCCGGCTCGGCGAGCGCCGGCTCGAGGAGGCCCGCCGGTCCGCGCAGGCGCTCGGCGTCTCGCGCGTCGAGTGGCTCGGCTACGCCGACAGCGGCAGCGGTCCGGAGCCCGAACCCGACCTGCCCGGCCTGGCCCGGTTCTGCCGGGCACCGCTCGAGCAGGCCGCCGAGCGGCTCGCCGCCATCCTCCGCACCGAGCGCGCGGACGTCCTGCTCTCCTACGACGCCGCGGGCGGCTACGGCCACCGCGACCACGTGCGCGTCCACCAGGTCGGGGCCCGCGCCGCCGAGATCGCCGGCACCCCCCGGGTCCTCGAGGCGACGGTGCCCCGCGACACCATCGTCCGGGCCGTGCGGGCGGTCGGCCGGGTCTACCGGTTCCCCGCCGAGTTCGACCCGACGAGCCTGGAACGGGCCTACTCCGCCCGGTCCGACATCACGCACCGGATCGACGTCCGCCGCCACATCCGGGCCAAGCGCGCCGCGATGCGCGCCCACGCCTCCCAGGCGACCGGGGCCGGGGCGGCCGAGGTCGGGGCCGGCGGCCAGACCGGCGACCGGACCCTGGCGGCCTTCCTGAGGATCCCCCGCCCCCTCTACGATCTGGTCTTCGGTCGCGAGTGGTTCCGCGACCCGAGCCGGATGCCGGGGGGGCGCGTGAGCAGGGACGTCTTCGAGGGGCTCCCGTGAAGCCCCGGACCAAGCAGCTGCTCCAGTTCGGGTTCGGGCTCGTCCTCGCCGTGGTCCTGCTCGTCTGGGGCCTGCCGCACTTCGCGAAGACCTCGTGGGGCGACATCTGGCACGTCATCCGGTCGATCCCCCTGAGCCACGCCCTCGCCTTCCAGGGCCTGATGCTCGCCGGCCTCTGGTGCTACACCTTCACCTTCACCGGGTCGCTGCGCGGACTCACGCACGGCAAGGCGCTGGTCCTCAACCTCTGCGGCTCGTCGGTCTCCAACCTGCTCCCCGGGGGCGGCGCCGTCGGCCTGGCCGCGACGTACGCCATCTGCCGCTCGTGGGGCTTCTCGCGGCGGGCGACCTCGACCTCGGTCATCGTCACCGGTGTGTGGAACGTCCTCGCGCGGATCGCCCTGCCCGTCGTCGCGATCCTCGTCCTCTACTTCGGGGGCGTCACCCTCCCCGGCGCGCTCACCGACCTCGCCCTCGTGGGCTCCCTCACCGGGATCGGGCTCATCGCCGCGTTCGCGGCGATCATGGCGAGCGAGCGGGCCGCCCAGGCCATCGGCCGCGGCCTCGACCGGGTGATCCGGCCGCTCCTGCGGCGTCGGAAGCGGACCAGCACGATGAGCGTCGAGGAGCTCGTCCGTGACCTGCGCGCCCGCATCAACGACGTCGTGGGCCACGGCTGGCTCCAGATGACGCTGGGCATGGTCGGCTTCTTCGGGATGTACTACGCCCTCTTCGTCCTCATCATGCGCGACACCGGGGTGACCCTGCCGCTCAACCTGCTCTTCGCGGCCTACGCGATCGGCCGGCTGCTCACCGCCGTCGGCATCACGCCCGGGGGCGTCGGCATCACCGAGACCGCCACGACGATCGTCCTCGTCGGTTGGGGTGCCGACCCGGCCGGGGCGACCGCGGGCGTCGTCCTCTTCTCGATCTTCACCCACGTCATGGAGGTGCCGCTCGGCGCCCTCGGCTGGGTGCTCTGGTCGGTGAGCCCCAAGGTCCAGCCACCCGCTGAGGGCGAGGAGCCGGCGCTCGTGCGCTGACGGTGCCTCAGTCCCGGAGGAAGACCACGCCCATCGGCGTCTGCTCCTGGGTCTGGCCCAGCGGGTTGTCGGCGAACATCTCCTCGAGCCGGCGCCACTCCGTTCGCGGCGCGTCCGAGCCGAGGACGTTGCGGCCCACGTCGTTCGCGTCGATGACCACCGTCCCGCGGAAGGTGTCGCGCCACGGCTCGGGGACCCGCTCGCGGATCGCCGCGGACAGCCGCGCCGCGACCGCGTCGGGGTCCTTCGGGGGCAGCTTCGCCGAGACGTTCGACGGGTACGCCGAGTACTCGGTCGGCCCGTCGATGGCCCGGATGTCGCCGCCGACGAGGTCGTAGAACACCCCGCGCCGGCCCATCACCTTGCCGACCGCCCCGCCGGCGGCGGCGTAGAGGATGCGCGGCAGGCCGACCTCGTCGATGGCCAGCTGCATCGTGAACGGGCTGCCGAGGCCGATGCCCATCGGGGTCTTCGTGACGTACCGGGAGAGCACCCGGGCCGGCCGCTTGACCTCGATGTCCCAGACGAAGAACGAGCGCCCCTGGGTGATGGCGACGACCTTCTCGGAGAGGAAGAACCACCACGGGCCCGTGGTCGCCGCGGCGTGCTCCTCCCCCGCTGTGGGCAGGCCGGCGAAGAACTCCTCGACCCGCCGGAGGACGACGGCGTCGAGGTCGTCGTCACGGCTGAACAGCTCGGTGCGCAGCGGGTACCGCCGGACGCTGTCGCCGACCGACGTCGTGAGGTCGAGCTCGTAGTGCTTGTTCGCCTCGTAGTCGGTCTTGACGTACGCCGCGGCCTCCTCGGCCATCGTCTGCTCGCCGCCCTCGTCGAAGAACTCGCGCAGCCACAGCTCGAGGTTGATCAGCCGCCAGAACGTCATCGTGTTGACGTCGTTCTCGCCCTTGACCCACCCCTCGAAGGCGTGGATGACCTCGGTGAAGTCCCAGTACGGCCGCAGCGAGAACGACTCGCTGAGGAAGATCGTGTAGAAGTGGTTCTTCAGCCGCATGAACCAGTCGATCTGCGGCGTCGTGAACCCGATCTTGTTGCGGCGCCGGTTGATCGAGTCGGGGAGCAGCCCGCGCGTCGCGTCGCGGAGGATCCGCTTGTTCCAGCCGTCCTTGATGATCGCCTCGTCGGAGAGGCTGAAGACGAACTTGAGGACCTCCTTGTCGAGGAACGGGACCCGCCCCTCGAGCGAGAACCGCATCGTGTTCTTGTCCTCGTAGCGCAGCAGGCTGGGCAGCGAGTTGTGGAAGAGGTCCTCGACGAGGCGCTTCTTGAGGTTCGCCGGCTCGACGACGAACCGCTCGTCCCGGAACCGCTCCCGGAACTGCGGGTTCAGCAGCTGGCTGTTGGGCACCTTCTTCCGCATCCGGAGCCGGTCGGCGAGGGTGAACCGCCCGAGCCGGTAGAGGACGTCGACGCTCTTCGCGAGCTCGCGGGCCTGGGCGAGCCGGCCCTGGGCCCGCAGCTGGCGCAGGTAGACGAAGTAGTAGGGGATGTAGCCGGCCATCATCTCGTCGGCGCCCTGGCCGTCGAGGAGGACGGTGACGTGCTGGGTCGCCTCGCGCATCACCTGGTACTGGGCGTACGGACCGGAGGAGATGAGCGGCTCCTCCTGGGTGCGGACGAAGTCGAGGAGGTCGGCCTTGAACTCGTCGGCGGTCGGGAGGATCTTGTGGCCCTCGACGTGTCCGGTGCAGATCTCGAGGACGTCGTCGACGTAGCGCTCCTCGTCGTTGACCGCGCCCGGGAAGACGGCCGAGAAGGTGTTCTGGCGGGCGCCGACCGAGGCGGTCGAGAGCTCGTCGCCCTCGTTCAGCAGCTGGTTGATGATGACGGCGACCGCGCTCGAGTCCAGGCCGCCGGAGAGCGAGGTCCCCACGGGCACCTCGGACTGGAGCCGCAGCCGGACGCTCTCGACCAGCCGGCGGCGGTACTCGTCGGCGGCAGCGTCGTCGTACGGCCGCTGCTCGTGCGCGAGCTCGAGGAGCTCCTCCTTGAGGCGGGTGAACATCCGCCGCTCGATGCCGGTGGCGTCGGCGGTGAGCATCTCGCCGGGTGCGAGCCGGGTGACGCCGTCGAAGAAGGTCTCCGTGCCGTCCTCGTGGACCCGGAACTGGAGGTAGCGGTAGACCGTGCGGTCGTTGACCTTCCGCTCGTAGAGGCCGGACTGGAGGATCGGGCGGATCTCGCTCGCGAAGAGGAGGACCTCCCCCTCGCCGGACGGGGCGGGCACGACGGCGACGTAGACGGGCTTGATGCCGAAGTGGTCGCGGGCCAGGGTGAGCCGCTGCTCGTCGCGGTCCCAGATCGCCAGCCCGAACATCCCGTTGAACCGGTCGAACGCGTCCGGGCCCCACTGCGCGAACGACTGGAGGACGACCTCGGTGTCGGAGTCCGTGGTGAAGGTCCGCCCGAGACCCTCGAGCTCGGCGCGCAGGTCGAGGTAGTTGTAGACCTCGCCGTTGTAGGCGATGGTGTACCGCCCGTCGGCGGTCGCCATCGGCTGCTGGCCGTGGGCGACGTCGATGATCGACAGCCGCCGGTGGGCCAGCCCGCACGGGCCGTCGATGTGGATGCCCTCGCCGTCGGGACCGCGGTGGCGCTGGCAGTCGTTCATCCGCTGGAGGAGGCCCTCGTCAGCGGTGAGTCCGTGGTAGCCGGCGATGCCGCACATGCGTGGGGTCGTTCCTTACGTGCTGGGGGTGGTCGGTGGGGCCCGCGCGCGGCGGACACCCAAGCCTGCCACGGATGTCGCCCGGCACCGATTCCGGTCGCCGACCGGCGCTCAGCCCGGGAGGTGGGCGTCGAGCCAGGCGACGAGGTCGGAGACGACTTCCTCGCGGTTGGTCTCGTTGAAGATCTCGTGGCGGGCGCCGGGGTAGAGCGTGCACGTGACGTCCGCGACGCCGGCCGCGCCGTACTGCTCGCGCACCGCGCGGGGACCCTTGCCGCCGGCGCCGACCGGGTCCTTGTCCCCCGCGATGAGGAGGATCGGCAGGTCGGGCCGCACCCGGGCCACCCGGGAGTCGTCGTTGACCGCCCGGAGCCCTCCGAGGAGGTCGACGAAGAACCCGGAGGTGAACACCTGGCCGCACTTGACGTCGGCGACGTAGGCGTCGACCTGGGCCTCGTCCCGCGAGAGCCAGTCGAACTTCGTGCGGTTGGGCTTGAAGGCGGCGTTGTACTGGCCGAACGTCAGGGTGTCCATGAGGGTGCTCGTGTGCCGGGGGCCGCGCAGCCGGGCCTCGAGGCGGGCCAGCCCGAGCCCGACGGCCCCGAGCGCGCCGGGGTCGCCGGCCGTGCCGGAGAGGACGAGGCCGGTGAGGTCGTCGCTGTCCTCGATGACGTACTCGCGGGCGAGGAAGCTGCCCATGCTGTGCCCGACGAGGAACACGGGGAGGCCTGGGTGCTCCTCGCGGGCGAGGCGGGTCACCGCCCGGGCATCGCCGACGACCGTGCGCCAGCCGTCCGCGTCGGCGAGGTAGCCGTGGTCGGCGTCGGACGCGGTGCGGCCGTGCCCCCGGTGGTCGTGGGCGTAGACGGCGTACCCGGCGGCGGTGAGGGCCTCGGCGAGGGGGGCGTAGCGGGCCGAGTGCTCGGCCATCCCGTGGAGCA
>DASSQJ010000245.1:0-4135 GCA_035702545.1 Phycicoccus sp. | reverse complement strand
ATGCGCACCGAGCCGGGCGTCGCCGTCGCCACCGCCGCGACCGCGCCCCGTCGCCGGGCCGCCCGCCGGGTGGCGCTCGCGCGCGCGCCGTGGTGGTCCACCCCGTTCCTCGCCGCGTGGATCGTCGTCACCTCGGCGCTCGCCGCCCTCGGCCTCCTACTCCTCAAGCGTCCGCGCTCGGCGTGGGCCGAGCTCTCCGCCGTGACCTCGATCGAGCCGGTCCGCGGGCTGCGCGCCCGGTGGCGCACGCGGCACGCCCGGGTCGTCCGCCGCCGCCATCTGCGCTCCCTCTTCGAGCCGCGCCGGGCGGTGCTGACCGGCTGGGCCGACTCGGTGCACCACGCCCTCGTCCCGCCGCGCCCCCCGATCGGGGACCAGGTCGGCGACCTCAACCCGCGCTCGTGGCTCGTCAAGGTCATCACGCATCCCGGCGTCGTCGCGACCCTCGTCGCCACCGCCGTCGCCGGCGTGGCGGCGCGCTCGCTCGGGTTCGGGGTCTGGACCGGCCTCGGCTCCGGTCTCGCCGGCGGTGAGCTCGTCGGGACCCGCGCCGACGCCGCGACCCTCTGGCACTCGTGGACCGACGGATGGACCGGCGCGGGCCTCGGTGCCCCCGGCTCGGCGGGGCCGGCTGGGGTGCTCCTCGCCGGTCCGGCGTGGCTCGTCGAGCACCTGCCCCTCCTCCCGACGCCGGCGTCCCCGGCCGGCCTCGTCGCCGGCCTGGCCGTCCTCCTCGGGATGCCGCTCGCCGCCGTCAGCGCCTACCTCGCCCTGCGGGTCGTCGCGGCCGGTCGCTGGGTGCGCGCCCTGGGCGCCGTCGCGTGGGCGACCTCCGGAGTGGCCGCCGCCTCGGTCGCCCAGGGCCGGCTCGGCGCCGTCGTCGCGCTCGTTCTCCTGCCGGGCGTGCTCGCCGGGATCTGGCTCGTCGCCGCCCGCCGCTCGACCGCGACGAGCGCCTTCGCGACCGCCCTCGCCCTCGTCGTCCTCGGCGCCTTCGCCCCGGTGCTCCTCGTACCGGCCGTCGTCGTCGCGCTCGTCCTCGCCGTGGTGCGCGGCGGGGTCCGCTGGCACGCCCTCGTCATCTCGCTCGTGCCCGCTGCGGTCCTCGCCCCGTGGGTCCTCGGGGTGGACCGGGCCGGATGGCGGGTGCTCGCCGCCGGGTCCGGCGTCGCCCAGTGGGGCGGCGAGCCCCAGCCGCTCTGGCGGCTCGCCCTGCTCGACCCCGGCGGCGTGGGCGCACCGCCGTGGTGGGCCACCGCCCCGCTCGCCGTCGTCGGCGTGCTCGCCCTCGTGCGGGGGCGGCGCTGGCGGTCGGCCGGCACCGGGCTCGCCGTCGTCCTGCCGCTGCTCCTCGCCCTCGCGCTCGCCGGTCCGGCCGTGCGCCTCGGCACGGTGCCCGCCGGGCTCGAGGGTGCCGGCGACCCCATCACGCTCTGGGGCGGGGCGCTCCTCCTCCCGCTCGTCCTCGTCCTCGTCGTCGCCCTCGTCGGCGGCGTCGACGGACTCGAGCTCCGCGGGCTCGGCCGGTGGCGCCTCACCGGGCGGTGGGTGTCGCTCACCGCGGCGGTCACCGCCGTCGTCGTCGGGGCCGCGGCGCTCGTCTGGGCCACCCTCGGCGAGGAGCTCGCGCCGTGGCGCGACCCCCGACCGGCCGTGGCGGTCGAGCAGGCCGGCGGCGCCTTCGCCACCCGTTCGCTCTTCGTGACCCCCGGCACCACCGGCGCGGGCTACCGGTTCGTCGGGCGGGAGGCCGCCGACGTCGTCCGGCCGCTGCCCGCCGTCGGCGAGGCCGACGGCCTCGCGGCCGACGGGGTGACCGCGCTCCTCGACGCCGAGCCCGGCGGCGGCGGCCTCGTCGCCGCGACGGCCACCGACCTGCTCGCCATCCGCGGGGAGGCCGTGCCCGAGGTGGCCCGGCGGCTCGACGCGACCGCCGGGCTCCAGCGCATCCCCTCGCGCGAGGGGTGGCAGCTGTGGCGGGTCAGCCCCGCGGACGCCCGCGCCCAGTCGCTCGTCGCGAGCCCGCGGCTGCGCCTGGAGACCCCGAAGGAGACCCGCCTCGTGGAGACCACCGGGTTCCACGCCGCGACCGAGACCCGGATCGACGCCCCCGCGAAGAGCCGGCTCGTCGTCGCCGAGCCACCCGGATGGGCCGAGCACGCCGAGGTGGCCGTCGACGGGCGGCTGCTCGAGCCGGTGGCCGGCCAGGCATCCCCGACGTACGACGTGCCCGCCGGGCCCGGCCTGCTGACGGTGACCGTCGTCGACCCCTCCCGCTGGGGGCACCTCGGGCAGCTCGCCGCGCTCGTCGTCCTCGCCTTCCTCGCCGTGCCGTTCGGCCGGCGCGAGACCCGGGTGGCAGGCCGATGAGCGCCTGGCAGCGGGTGCGACCCGCCGTCCCCGGTGCCACCCGGGTCGTCCTCGCCGGCGGCGCGGCCGCCGCGCTCGTCTGGGCCGCGACGACGCATCCCTTCGGGGTCGACCTCGCCGCGGCGGCGGGCGTCGACGACACACCCGTGACCGGGACCGCCCTGACGACCTCGGTCGCGGCGATGTGCCCGGGCGACGAGCTCACGGGCATCGCGGGGGTGCCCGGGGTCACGGTCAGGGGGACGGTCGCCGCGGCCGCCGGCCCGGCCGACCTGCTGCCGTCCGTTCCCACGAGCGACGGTGCGGCGCGCCTCACCGCCGGCTCGAAGGCCCTCGTCGCGCTCCCCGCCGAGCGGCCCAGCCGCGCGACGGCGGCGCTCCCGGGCCAGGGTCCGGTCACCCTCACCGCGACCGGGGCGATGGCGCCCGCCGTCGCGGCCACCCAGGAGTGGCAGCTGACCGGCAAGGACGTCCGCGGGCTGGTGAGCACGCCGTGCCTGGCCGCGGGGTCCGACCTGTGGCTGCTCGCCGGCGGCGACGGCGCCGGCCGTCAGGAGCGGCTCGTCCTGCTCAACCCCGGCGGCAACCCGGTGACCGCCGACGTCACCGTCCTCGGGGCGGCGGGCCAGGTCGGGGAGGTCCGGGCCGAGACGGTGGCCCCCGGCGGTCGTACGACGCTGCTCCTCGACGCCTGGGCCGGTGCCGAGAAGCAGCCGGTCGTCCACGTCGTCGCCGACGGCGGAGGGTTGCAGGCGACGCTCACCGAGACGTGGATCACCGGCTCGACGGCCCGCGGCGCCGAGACCGTCGTCGCCACCGATGCTCCGGGGACCGTCCAGGTCGTGCCCGGGGCCCTGCTCGGGGGGTCCGCCCGACTGCGCGTCGCCGTCCCCGGCGACGAGCAGGCGGTCGTGCGGGTCAGCGTCCTCGGCCAGGACGGGCTGGTCCCGACGACGGCCGAGTCGGTGCTCACCGTCGGCTCGGGCGCGACCGGCGAGCTCGCCCTGCCCGCGGTCCCCGCGGGGACGTACGCCCTCGTCGTGCGGGCCGACGTCCCGGTCGTCGCGGCGGTCCTCGCCGCCGTGGGGGACGGGTCCGCGCCCGGCGACATCGCGTGGTCAGGGTCGGCACCGGAGGTGACCGACGTCGCGGGGGCGGCGCTGCCCCGGACCGGCTCGGTCTCGCGCAGCCTCCACCTCGTGAGCACCGGCGGCGCGTCGACGGCGACGGTCCACGTCGTCTCCGACTCGGGGGACCGCACCCAGACGGTGCAGCTCGTCAGCGAGCGCACGACGAGCGTCGACCTCACCGGTGCCGACGCGGTCTGGGTGCAGCGCACCTCGGGCAGCGGGGCGCTGCGTGGCGCGGTCGTCTCGACATCCGGCTCGGGCACCGGCCAGCTCGTCTCGGTGATGACGCTCGAGCCGAGCGCCGTGACCTCCCCGGTGAGCCGCGCCTTCCCCCTCCCCTGACCCCCCGCCGTATCCCGACTTATTGCCAGTTCGCCCGGCCTTGGGTTCAAGTGATCGGTGCAACTTCCTGAGGAGGTTGCCTGATGGCGAGGATGGGCCGACCGCCGCTGCCGTTGGCGGTGCGTGTGAAGTTCTGGGAGGGCATCGAGGCCGGCTGGTCGATCGCCGCTGCGACTCGAGCGGCGGGGTGTAGCCACGCGATCGGCCGGTACTGGCTGAAGCAGGCTGGCGGGGTGAGGCCACGTGCGGTCAAGCAGCGGCCGGGGGCCTTGACGTTCAGCGACCGGCTGCGG
>DASSQJ010000244.1:0-4315 GCA_035702545.1 Phycicoccus sp. | reverse complement strand
CGGGCCCCACGACCGGGCTGGCCGAGATCCACCTGCCCGACCTCCAGCCGGGGTCGAGCATCATGCCGGGCAAGGTCAACCCGGTCGTCTGCGAGGCGACCCTCATGGTCTGCGCCCAGGTGATCGGCAACGACGTCGCGGTGACGACGGCCGGTGCGTCCGGCGCATTCGAGCTCAACGTCATGCTGCCCGTCCTCGCCCGCAACCTGCTCGAGTCCAGCAGCATCCTCGCGAATGCCGCCCGGCTGCTCGCCGACCGCTGTGTCGTCGGGATCGAGCCGGACACCGAGCGGATGCGCCGGTACGCCGAGAGCTCACCGGCGATCGCGACCGCCCTCAACGGCTGGCTGGGCTACGAGGAGGTCGCCTCGGTCGTCAAGGAGTCGGTCGCCTCGGGCCGCACGATCCGGGAGGTCGTCCTCGCGCGGGGGCACGTGCCGGACCGGATCACCGAGGCGGACCTGGACCACGCCCTCGACGTCGACGCCATGGCCAGGCCACCGCAGTGACCCGGTCGGCTGCGCCAGCGGCTCAGGCTCGCGCCCGGCTCAGTACCAGTGCGGGGAGCGGCTGTTCCAGGAGTTGAGGGCGCCGCACGGGGTGCCGTAGCTCTGCTTGATGTAGTTGAGGCCCCACTTGATCTGGGTCACCGGGTTGGTCTGCCAGTCGCTGCCGACCGAGGCCATCTTGGAGCCGGGAAGGGACTGCGGGATGCCGTAGGCGCCGGAGGAGGCGTTGGCGGCGCGGTAGTTCCAGCCGCTCTCCCCGATCCACAGCTGCTCGAGACAGCCCCACTGGTCGGGACCGAAGCCGTAGTCGCCCATGATCGCCTGGGCAGCCGCCTTGGGGTTGGCGACGGCGTCAGCGATGATCCGCTTGCGCTGCGCGTCACGGGCTGCTCGCTCGGCGGCCTCCTTGCGGGCCTGGGCCACCCTGGCGGCGCGGACGCGGGCCTTCTCCTGCTCCGCACCGGCGTTGACGTTCGCCGCGTCGAGCGCAGCGCCCCGGTCGGCGGCGAGCCGGCCGGAGTCCTCGATCTGGAGGTTTGCCTGCTCGTTGGACTCGGCCTGCGCCTGGGCACTCACGGTGAAGGCGGCGGCCGAGCCGGTGTCGCCTCGGGTGAAGCCGGCCGTGCCCGTCGCGAGGACGGCGAGGGCGAGGCTCGAGCTCACGGCGGGACGGCGGACGACGGCGAACGCACTGCTGCCGACGGAGCGGCGCTTGGGTGCGGAATGACGTGCGGAATGGCGGCCTTGGTAACGGCTCACGGGTGGAACGAACTCCTAAGCGGGGGCAGGGTCCCGCATCGGTGCAGGGGGCAGTCGGGCCTGGCCGCGCCAGAGGGGGCCGGACCGTTATAGGTCCGTTACCTTAGCAGCGGTCGACCGGCGACCGGAAATCGGGGCCGGTCAGGCGTCGGCCCCCTCGAGGAGCTCGGTGACGAGGGCGGCGATCGGCGAGCGCTCGGAGCGGTTGAGCGTCACGTGGGCGAAGAGGGGGTGGCCCTTGAGCTTCTCGATCACCGCGGCGACCCCGTCGTGCCGACCGACCCGCAGGTTGTCCCGCTGCGCCACGTCGTGGGTCAGGACGACCTTGGAGTTCTGACCGATCCGCGAGAGGACGGTCAGCAGGACGTTGCGCTCGAGGCTCTGCGCCTCGTCGACGATGACGAATGCGTCGTGGAGGGACCGCCCGCGGATGTGCGTCAGCGGCAGCACCTCGAGCATTCCGCGGTCGAGGACCTCCTCGACGACCTCTCGGGAGACGAGCGCGCCGAGGGTGTCGAAGACCGCCTGGCCCCACGGGTTCATCTTCTCCTGCTCGCTGCCGGGGAGGTAGCCGAGCTCCTGGCCGCCGACGGCGTAGAGCGGGCGGAAGACGATGACCCGCCGCTGCGCCCGCCGCTCCATGACGCTCTCGAGCCCGGCGCAGAGGGCGAGCGCCGACTTGCCGGTGCCGGCCTTGCCGCCGAGGGAGACGATCCCGACGTCGGGGTCGAGGAGCAGGTCGAGGGCGATCCGCTGCTCCGCCGAGCGCCCGTGGAGACCGAAGGCGTCGCGGTCGCCCTTGACGAGCCGCACCTGCTTGTCCGGGCCCACCCGCCCGAGCCCGCTCCCCCGCGGCGAGAGGATCTTGAGCCCGGTGTGGCAGGGCAGCTCGGCTGCGCCGAGGTGCTCGAGGCGGCCGAACTCGTAGAGGTGGTCCATCTCCTCGACGGTCACGTCGATCTCCGACATCCCGGTCCAGCCGGAGTCGATGGTCTGCTCGTGGCGGTACTCCTCGGCGTCGAGGCCGACCGCACTCGCCTTGACCCGCATCGGCAGGTCCTTGCTGACGACGCAGACGTCGTGGCCCTCGTTGGCGAGGTTGCGGGCGACGGCGAGGATGCGGCTGTCGTTGTCGCCGAGCCGGAAGCCCGCGGGCAGGCTCATCGGGTCGGTGTGGTTGAGCTCGACGCGCAGGGTGCCGCCGACGTCGCCGATCGGCACGGCGCTGTCGAGGCGCCCGTGGACGATCCGCAGGTCGTCGAGCAGCCGGAGCGCCTGACGCGCGAAGTAGCCGAGCTCGGGGTGGTGCCGCTTGCCCTCGAGCTCGGTGACGACGACGACCGGGAGGACGACCTCGTGCTCCTTGAACCGCTCGACGGCCCGCGGGTCGGACAGCAGGACGCTCGTGTCGACGACGAAGGTGCGGCGGTCGGGGATGCCGTCCGGCGCGGTCTGCGCGCTGCGTGGCCGGGTGCGCTGGCGCGTCGGCGACGACGCCTCGGGCGCTGCGGTGGAGCGGGTCGTGCTGCTCTTGGTCGAAGCCACGCGTGTCTCCTTCGGCACTGCGCCGGTCAGCGCGTCATGCCTTGTCCTGGGTGGACCGGGACCGCGGCCGCCCGGTGGGCGGTGCCGGGTCCGGCCCTCCCCGGAGCGCGAACTCCATACCGTTGGGCCTCCCGTACTCGGAACGGATGTTCCTCGTGGGACCGAAACTACGACCGCCGGACCCGCCGGCCGGGCACCCCGGATCGGGCGTGTCGGTGAACACTGCGTGTCTGCATTCTCACCTGTCACACCAGCCCCAGCAGCCCCGTCGACGACCGCACGGACCGGCTTCGTGGGCCTCGTCTACCGTGGCGCCGTGAGCCCTGCCCTCCCCGCCCGCGCCCGCGTCGTCGTCATCGGGGGCGGCGTCATCGGTACCTCGATCGCCTACCACCTCGCCCGCGCCGGCGAGCGCGACGTCCTCCTCCTCGAGCGCGACCGGCTGACGAGCGGGACGACCTGGCACGCCGCTGGGCTGATGACCTGCTTCGGGTCGTTCTCCGAGACGAGCACCCGGATGCGGCTGTACTCCCGCGAGCTCTACGCCCGCCTCGAGGCGGAGACGGGGCTGTCGACCGGATTCCGCCCGGTCGGGCTCGTCGAGGCGGCCGCCGACGCCGGGCGGCTCGAGGAGTACCGCCGGGTCGCGACCTTCCAGCGGCACCTCGGCCTCGAGGTCGAGGAGGTCTCCCCCGCGGAGATGAAGGCGCTCTTCCCGCACGCCCGCGTCGACGACCTCGCGGGCGGCTTCCACGTGCCCGACGACGGCCGGGTCAACCCGGTCGACCTGACGATGAGCCTCGCCAAGGGCGCGCGAATGCAGGGAGTCCGGATCGTCGAGGGCGTCACCGTCCAGGACGTCCTCACCCGCCCCGACGGCGCGATCGGGCGGGTGACCGGCGTCCGGACCGACGCCGGCGACGTGGAGTGCGAGGTCGTCGTCAACGCGGCCGGGATGTGGGCCCGCGAGCTCGGCATCCGCCAGGGCGTCGTCGTCCCCAACCAGGCCGCCGAGCACTACTACCTGATCACCGACACGATCGAGGGGCTCGACCCGGACGGGCCGGTCTTCGAGGACCCATCCTCCTACGGCTACTACCGGGAGGAGGGCGGCGGCATGATGGTCGGCCTCTTCGAGCCGGAGGCGGCCGCGTGGCAGCTCGACGGCATTCCGCGCGACAGCTCCTTCCGGACGCTCCCCCCGGACTGGGACCGGATGGCGCCCTTCCTCGAGAAGGCGATGGCCCGCGTGCCGGTGACCCTGGACGTGGGTGTCCGCACCTTCTTCTGCGGGCCCGAGTCCTTCATGCCCGACCTCTCGCCCGGGGTCGGCGAGGCGCCGGGCATCCACGGGTACTTCGTCTGTGCGGGGCTGAACTCGGTCGGCATCCTCTCGGCCGGCGGGCTCGGGCGGGTCGTCGCCCAGTGGATGACGGACGGCCGGCCCGACGTCGACGTCACCGGCTTCGACGTGGCCAGGTTCCGCGACTGGCAGCTCGACC
>DASSQJ010000243.1:0-5885 GCA_035702545.1 Phycicoccus sp. | reverse complement strand
CGCCGGGCGCCGGGCGAGGTCACCCCGGCGTGGGACGGAACAGGCGGTCGAGCACCCCGACGAGGAGCGCCGCGCGCAGGGGAGCCGGACACGCGTCCAGCAGCGCGTTGACCGGAGCCATCCGCTCGGGAAGCTCCACGGCGCCCCCCGCACCGGCCAGCCCCGCGGCGCCGAGCAGCTGCGCGAACGCTGCGTCATCCAGGCCCGCCGGGTCGAGGGTGGCGAGCAGCCCGGCGAGGGCGGGGTCCACCTGGACCGGGCCGGCGGCCCGGGCCGCGTCCACGGCCTCACGGAGCGCCTCGAGGAACTGCGGGACGGCCGGCGCGGTGGCCGCCGAGAGGGTCAGGTGCAGGGTCGGCGGCAGGTCGCGATAGGCCATCTGCGGCTGGACGAACCAGCCCCGCGCCAGCATCTCGTCCGCGACGGTGAAGACGTCGCAGGACCCGTCCGTGACGAGGGCGAGGAGGGTGGCGTCCGGGGGGACGAGGACCTCGAGGCCGTCGATCCCCGGGACGGCGTCGGCGACGGCGAGGGTGGCTTCCCGGGCCTCCCGCGCCAGGCGGGCGTATCCGTCGGTCCCGATGTTCCGGGTCACCGCCCAGGCGGCCGCGAGCGGGCCACCGGACTTCGTCGACTGCATCGTCGAGTTCAGCATCGTGTAGCCGGGCCAGTCCGCGGAGGCGAAGAAGTGGCCCCGCCGCAGCGTCGCGTCGCGGTGGAGGACGACCGAGACGCCCTTGGGGGTGTAGGCGTACTTGTGGAGGTCGACGCTGATGCTCGTGACCCCCGTCACGTCGAACGTCCACGGCGGCGCGCCGTCGAGGTGCGGCAGCACCCACCCGCCGATGCACGCGTCGACGTGGCACCGGATGCCGCGCTCGGCCGCCAGCGCCGCGATCTCCGGCACCGGGTCGACGACGCCGTGCGCGTAGGAGGGCGCCGAGGCGACGACGAGGACGGTCCCCTCGTCGACGGCCGCGGCCATGGCGGCGGGATCGGCCCGCAGCGTCCGCGGGTCGACGTCGACGACGACGGGGCGCAGCCCGAAGTACTTCGCCGCCTTGAGGAACGCGGCGTGGGCCGTGACGGGCAGGACGATGCTCGGGCCCCCGGCCGCGCCCGCCCCGCCGCCCGGCGCGCCGGCGTCGCGGCCGCCCTCCCGCGCCGCGAGCACGGCCAGGAGGATCGACTCGGTGCCACCCGAGGTGACCGCCCCGGTGAAGCCCTCGGGGGCGTCGAGGAGGCGGCCCGCCAGGGCGACGAGGTCGTTCTCCATCCGCAGCAGGGACGGGAACGCCGTGGGGTCGAGCCCGTTGGACGACGCGAACATCGCGAGCGCCTCGAGGCCGAGCGCGTCCGCGTCGGCGAGCCCCGAGTCGTACACGTACGCGAGCGTGCGTCCGCCGTGGACGGGAAGGTCCCGGGCACGGAGCGCCCGCAGCGCGGCGAGCACGTCGTCCGGGGTGAGTCCGGCGTCGGGTACGGGGTCCGTCGAGCTCGGCTGGGTCATCGCGACACCTCCTCGTCGAGACGGTACCGGCGCAGCGCCAGGAGCGACACGGCCACGAGGACGGCGGGCAGCACGGTGAAGCCGAGGGCGATCGCCAGGCGCGCCGAGTCGGGTTGCGCTGCAGCGGCATCCGTCGAGGAGACGTACCCGCCGGCAGTGAGGACCGCCGCGTAGAGGAACGGCCCGAAGGCCAGCCCGAGCGTCTCCCCGGCGGTCCACACCCCGGTGTACGTCCCGGCGCGCGTCTCCCCGGTCCGCGCGGCATCCGCGGCGGCGACGTCGGGCAGCATGGCGAGGGGGAACATCTGGCATGCCGCGTAGCCGACCCCGACGACGGCGACGGTGAGGGCCGCGGGGGCGAGCCCCATCCGCACCGTGACGAGGGTGGCGAGGGCGCCGGCGCCGAGGAGGACCGAGCCCCACGCGTACCCGGTCCGCTTGCCCCGGGCCTCGCCCACCCGCTGCCAGAGCGGCGTGACGAGCAGCGCCGGCCCGACGAAGCAGACGAAGAGGATCGTCGAGGCGCCGGACCCGCCGAGGAGCACGCGCGCGACGTAGTCGACCCCGGCGAGCATCGCGCCGGTCGCCAGCGCCTGGAGGACGAAGACGAGGAGCAGCGTCCGGAACGGGCGGGACGCCCCGACGACGCGCAGCTGCTCGCGCAGGCTCCCCCCGGCGGTCGTCGCGTGGGTCGCCGGAGCGTCCCGGGTGCCCCACCAGGCCCCGAGAGTGCCGGCGAGGATGAGCAGGCCGACGAAGATGCCGACGCCGCGGTAGCCCCACACCGGACCGAGCGCGTCCCGGATGACCGGGGACAGGCCGCCGCTGACGAGGATCGCGAGCGCGAGGATGGCGACGCGCCACGTCATCAGCCGGGTCCGCTCGTCGTAGTCGTCGGTCATCTCGGCCGGCATGGCGACGTAGGGGACCTGGAAGAAGGCGTACGCCGTCGCGCAGCCGAGGAAGAGCACGACGACCCACGTGGCGGCGAGCCCGGTCGGCGAGGTGGGTCCCGAGAAGAGGAGGACGAAGGCGGCCGCGAGGGTCGTCCCGGCGCGCAGGAGGAAGGGGCGGCGGCGGCCGGCCGGGTTGGTCGAGCGGTCGCTGATGCCGCCGGCCACCGGGTTGAGGATCACGTCCCACGCCTTGGGGAGGAAGACGACGAGGCCGGCGACACCCGCGGCCACCCCGAGGCGGTCGGTGAGGTACGGCAGGAGCAGCAGGCCGGGGACGGTGCCGAACGAGCCGGTCGCGACGGACCCCAGTCCGTAGCCGCGACGGATGCGGGGGGCCAGCGACTGCGCCATGGCCGGACCCTAGTGGGGATGATGGGCGCGTGGGCGTGCGTCGGAGGTTCCGGGGGCGGATCGCCGGGGCGGGGTCGACGTCCGGGGTGCGGGTGGTCGTCGGGAGCTGGTCCGAGTCCCCGTTCGGGGCGTTCGGCGACGCGATGGTCGAGACCGCGTCGGGTCACCGGGTGCTGCTCGCGCCGGGTGACGAGGTCGCCGAGCTCGTCGCGTCGACGTACACGTTCGACGAGGTGCGGGTCGAGCCGTTCGAGGTGGCGGCCTCGCCGGGAGCATGGTTCGTCCGCTCGCCCTCCCTCGAGCTGGACCTGCGGGTCGGCGCCCGGACCGGCCTCGGTCGGCTGCTGCGGGCGGTACCGGTCCCTGTGGCATCCGCTCCGGCCTTCGCGACGCTCGCCGACCCGGTGGCGCGGCTGGTGCTGCGCGGCGTGCGCACCCGTGGTTCGGCGCGAGCCGGGCGCCGGGAGTACTACGGGGCCACCGACGTCCACGAGGTGACGAGCGCCTCGGGGCGGTTCGACGGCGTCGACCTCGGCGCGCTGGCGCAGGTGGAGCCGCCGTGCCGGTTCGGGTTCTCCTCCACGCCGCGCCGTCCCTCCGTGACGGACGTCGTGACGACCGTCGTCGACTCGGACTGACCCCCTGCACCCCCGGCCCCCCGCCCCCCCGTACCCCGCGCCGGTCCCCGGCCCCCCGCCCGCATACTCCGACTCATTGCCAGTTCGGCCGGTCGACCCGCCGAAAACGGGCGAGTCGAGCGGTCGAACCGGCCAGAAGTCGGGGTCTTTCGGCGGAAGTCGGGGTCGGTCAGGGGAGGCTGGGTGACCTCGGCCGCGCACCTCGTGGAGCCGCGCCCGGCCGCTCTAGGTCCGGGGGGTGATGCGGAGGAGCTTGTCGTCGTCGCCGTTGGTCGTCGTGATGTACAGGGCGCCGTCCGGACCGAGCCGCGCCGCCCGCAGCCGCCCGTACGGCCCGTTCGTGGCCTCGGGTATCGAGACCTCCGCCAGCGTGCCGTCGTCGGCGAGCGTCAGCACGAGCAGCTTGGCGCCCTTGAGTGCCGTGACGACGAGGGCGCCGTCGAAGGCGCCCCACTGCTCGCCCTCGAGGAACTCGGCGGCGCAGACGGCCTGGGTGGTCCGCCCCGACTGCCAGACGGCCGGGACGGCGTCCGGGAACCGGTCCAGGTCGGTCATCGGGACGCTCTCGTCGTAGCCGCCGACGGTGCCGCCTCGCGAGGGGTCCCACCCGTAGTTGGCGCCCGGTCGGATCCGGTTGACCTCGTCGTTGAAGCTCGGGCCGTGCTCGGCGGTGTAGACCGCGCCGGTCCGCGGCTGCACGGCCACCCCCTGGACGTTCCGGTGGCCGTAGCTGAGGACGTACCGCTGCTGCGGGTTCGGCGCGGAGGCGAACGGGTTGTCCGGCAACGGCTTGCCGGTCTCGAGGTCGAGTCGTAGCACCTTCCCCCCGAGGCTGCGCAGGTCCTGCGGGACCGAGCCCTGGGCGGTGTCGCCCGTCCCGACGAGCAGCGCGCCGTCCGCGGCGATCTCCGGCCGGCAGCCGGAGTGGCGCCCCGACGAGATCGGCAGCCCGGTGAGCAGGTCCTTGACCCGTTCCGCCGAGCCCCCGTCCTCCGCGAGCCGCCACGTGACGAGCCGGATGTCGACCGGCCGCCCGTCCTCCTGGTGGGTCTGACAGGTCGTGAACCGGCGGGAGGAGCCGAAGTCCGGGTGGACGACCATCCCGAGCAGGCCGCCCTCGCCGGAGACGAAGACGTCGCCGAGGTCGGCGCGGACCCGCGTGGCCGTCGCTCCCGCTCGCAGGCCGGAGACCAGCGTGATCCGGGCGGGCCGCTCCGTGACGAGCACCTTGCCGTCCGGGAGGAACCCGATGTCCCACCCGTGCTCGAGGCCACCCGTGACCACCTCGACGGCGAGTGCCGGCTCGCGGGTGCTCCGCGGCGCGGGACTCGCGCCCTGCCCGGTCGTGCCGGACGTCGACGGCGCTCCGGTGGGGACGACGGGCACCTCGCCGACGTCGTCACCGCCCCCGGACGAGCACCCGGCGAGCACGGCGACGAGGAGGGCGCCGCAGGCGAGGGCCGTCGAGGTCCGGGACGGGTGACGCATGCCCCATCCTCACCCGGGAAGGTCCGCCGTGGCCGCCTCGTAGGCCGATGCAACCGAACCGAGATCTGCCCGGTACTCGGCGATGCGGCACCCGTTCCCACCGGGCTTGAGGAGGATGCCCTCGGCCGCCCACCGCTCCCGGGCCTCGTCCATGAGCGTCGCAGGGAGGTCGCCTGCGGCGTTGGTGACGCGCCACCACGTGACGTTGCCCCCGTACGCCTTCATGATCGAGCCGACCTGCCGCGGACCGATGCCGACGAGCGCCGCGACGTCGCCGTAGGAGACGACTCGCCCCCGCGGGACCTGCTCCACCGCCCGCAGCACCCGTTCGACCACCACGTCGTCCACCCCGCCGAGTCTGCCCCACCCCGCCGGGCGTCCCCGCGGTCACCCAGGGGGTGTGGGGGGCGGCGGCGTCGGCAGGGAGAGGGTGGCGACGCAGCCGGTGCCGTCGGGACGGTTCTCGACGCGTGCCTCGCCCCCGTGCGTGCGCGCCACCTCGGCGACGATGGCCAGCCCGAGGCCCATCCCCCGGCCCGCACGCGACGCGTCGCCCCGCCACCCGGGCTCGAACAGCTTCGGCAGGTCGTCATCCGGGATGCCGCCGCAGCCGTCCGCGACGGCGACCTCCACCCGCTCGCCGAGAACCCGCGTCCGCACTTCCACCCGGCCGCCTCGCGGGGTGTGCTGGACGGCGTTCCGCAGCAGGTTCGTCACCGCCCGCGTCACACCCCGGACGTCGACGTCGGCGACCGACCCCGCGAGCGCCCCCGCGCCGACCGTGACCCCGGCCGCCTCGGCGAGCGGCGCCACCGTGGCGACGGCGTCGGAGACGAGGTCGTCGACGGCGGCCGGCTCGAGGACGAGCTCGCGGAGCCGCCCCAGCTCGGGGACCAGCACCGCGTATCCGGCGCCCGCGAGCGTTGCCGCGGCTCGGCGCAT
>DASSQJ010000242.1:0-6340 GCA_035702545.1 Phycicoccus sp. | reverse complement strand
AGGAGCACGCATGCGCAGGGGCAGACCACTCCATCGGGCTCGGGGGGCGGCATGAGCGCCGCCGTCCCCCTGCCCGCGCCGACCCCGGACCCCACCGAGGGCCCGGAGGACGCCGCTGCCGCGCTCGCCGCCGTCGAGGCGTGGTGCGACCGGCTGCCGGACGACCAGCGACTGGCCGTGCAGCGCCTGCGGGCCCGGATCGCCGCCCTCGTCCCCCAGGCGCGCGAGGGCATCCACTACCGGGTGCCGACGTTCTTCCTCCACGGACCGCTCGTCGCGGTCACGGTCAACCGCACCGAGCTGACCCTCATCACGATGCGTCCCGGGCTCCTCGACGCGATGCGCGGTGGCCTCTCGGGCGTCAGCTGGTCCGGGTCGACCCTGCGCACGCCGCTCGGCACCCCGTTCCCCGACGACGTCCTCGGCGCGATCGTCCTGGCCCGCGCGGAGCAGAACACCCGGGGCGACTGACCCCGGTGGCCGCCGGTCAGCCGACGGGGAGGGTGCGGGCGAGCCACTCCGTCGTCGCCGCCCACGCCTGCGCGCTCGCGTCGGGGTCGTGGTTGACGAAGTCGTCGTTGTCGAAGGCGTGGTTCGCCCCCGGGTAGGTGCGGAACTCGACCGGCGCGCCGCCCGAGGTCACCCGCTCGCGGATCGCGTCGACCGTCTCCAGCGGGATGTAGGCGTCGGCCTCGCCGAAGTGGTGGAGGGACGGGGTCGACACCGAGGGCACCGCCTCGACGAGCATCGGCAGGGCCGAGCCGTAGAACGCGACGAGGGCGTCCGCCGGGTCCGCCGCGACGACGGCGTAGCCGAGGCCGCCCCCGTAGCAGAACCCGACGACCCCGGTCCCCCCGGAGACCTCGGGCCGGGAGCGCAGGTGGGCCAGGGCGGCACGTGCGTCGGCGACCGCGGTGTCCCAGTCGACCCGGCCGGTGACCGACATCGCCTCCTCGAGCATCGCCGGCCCGTTCGGGACCTCGCTCACCCCGGCGCGCCAGAACAGCTCGGGGGCGAGGACGACGTAGCCGAGGTCCGCGAGGTCGGCGGCGCGGCGCCGGACGTACTCGCTGACGCCGAAGATCTCCTGGAGGAGCAGCAGGCCGGGGCCGCTCCCGGACGCCGGGCGCCACAGCTGGGCCGGCATCGGGCCGTCGGACGTGGGGACCTGGATCCGCTCGCTCATGCGCGCCAGCATGCCACCGCGGACCGTGTGTCCGATGGGGCGGGTCCGGCCGCCCCGGCACGACAGGATGGGGGCATGAGCACGACCTCCTCGGCAGCCCGCAACGCCCGCCTCGCCGCCCTCCTCCTGCGCCACGGGCGCTCCGACCTCGTCTCGGGCGCCGGGCTCGACGAGTTCTCGTCCGAGGGCGACCTGCCCGCCGGCGACGTCGACCTGGCCCGCCGCTTCGCCGAGGACCTCGAGGCCATGGGGCCCACCTACATCAAGCTCGGCCAGCTGCTCTCCACGCGGGTCGACCTCCTCCCCGCGGCGTACACGACGGCGCTCGCCGACCTCCAGGACGACGTCGCGCCGTTCCCGTTCGAGGAGGTCCAGCGGGTCGTCGAGGAGGACTTCGGGGTGGGGCTGCGCCACCTCTTTGAGGAGTTCGAGGAGGAGCCGATGGCGGCCGCCTCGCTCGGCCAGGTCCACCGCGCCCGGCTGCGCAGCGGGAGGGACGTCGTCGTCAAGGTGCAGCGGCCGGAGGCGCGCGAGGTGATCCGGTCCGACATGGAGACGATGGCCCGCGTCGCCGAGCTCGCCGACCGCCGCACCGAGGTCGGCCGGCGGTACGGCTTCTCCTCCCTCCTCGCGCAGTTCCGCCGCGCCCTCGCCGGGGAGCTCGACTACGTCCGGGAGGCCCGCAACCTCGCCCGGTTCGTCGAGCTGACCGCCGACTACGACCTCCTCGTCGTCCCGGAGCCGGTGCCGGACCTCTGCAGCCGCCGCGTGCTCACGATGGAGCGGATCGAGGGCAAGAAGGTCACCGACGTCGGCCCGGTCGGCCTCCTCGACTACGACACGCGCCCCATCGTCGAGCAGCTGTTCCGGTGCTACCTGCAGATGATGCTCGAGGAGGGCGTCCTCCACGCCGACCCGCACCCGGGCAACCTCCTGCTCACCGAGGACGGGCGGCTCGCCCTCATCGACTTCGGGATGGTCGCCAGCGTGCCCCCGCGCCTGCGGGACGAGGTCGTCAAGCTGCTCCTCGCCATCAGCGACGGTGACGGCGACGAGGCGGCGCTCGTCCTCGCCGGCATGGGCCACCCGCTGGACACCTACGACGCCGGCGCGTTCCGGTCCGACGTCTCGCACCTGGTGTCGGAGGCGGTGGGTACCGGGTCCAACGTCGACGCCGGCTCGGTCCTCGTCGAGCTGAGCCGGCTCTCCGGGCAGCACGGGCTGCGGCCCCCGGCGGAGATGTCGCTCATCGGCAAGGCCCTGCTCAACCTCGACCAGGCGACGCACCACCTCGACCCGGACTTCGACCCGGCGGAGGAGATCCGCGACAACCTCACCCACCTGCTCGCCGGCGGCCTCGCGGTGAGCCCGGGTGGGGTCCTCGCCGCGGCCATCGAGGCCAAGGAGCTCGCCGCGCGGATGCCGAAGCGGCTCAACCGGATCATGGACTCCCTCTCGGAGGGCGAGTTCACCCTCCGGGTGCGGGCGATCGACGAGGAGCGGCTGCACACGGTGCTCCAGCGGGTCGCGAACCGGGTGACCCTCGGCCTCATCATCGCGTCGGTCATCCTCGGCGCGTCGCTGATGATGCGGGTGCCGACCGACACGACGTGGTTCGGCTACCCGGCGATCGCGATGTTCTTCTTCCTCGTCGCGTTCGTCGCGGCGCTCGCGCTCGGCGTGTGGATCGTCCTCACCGACCGCAAGGTCGCGAGGACCCGCCGGGAGCGCAGCGGCGGCTGAGTCGGCCGCCAGCGTGGGAGCGGCGCGGCCCGTCATCCGAGGACGACGAGGCCCCCGTCGTGGAGTACCCGGACGGTGTCGAGGACGATCGCCTCGGCGTCGGGGTGCGGGCCGAGAGCGGCAGTGGCGGTCTCGACGAGCGCGGGAACCCGCGTCGGCCGCTCCAGGCGCCGCCACAGGGTGGCGGCGAGGCCCGGCAGCGTGGTGGGCACCCGGTCCCGGAGGACGAGGACCGAGCCGTCGCTGACGAGGGCGTCGTCGAACGCGGCCCGCCGCACGACCGACTCCGGCCCGAGCGCCGCCGCCGACGAGGGGCCGGGGTCCGGGCGCCCCCGACCGTCGACCCACTCCCAGGCGACCCCGCCGGGGGTGCCACCGGGAGCGTGGCCTGCGGCGAGGCCGGCGACGAGGTCCGCGCAGTCGCCGATCTCCGCGTAGCGCAGCCGCCACGGACCGTGGCCCGCGGCGAGCACTCCCGCGAGCCGGTCGAGCGGGCGGTCCAGGCTCGGCAGGGCGGAGGTCTGCGGGAGGACGAGGGTCGCCGCCTCGACGAGCCCGATCGCCTCGAGGACCGGCTCGGTCGCGTCCGGGTCGCGCTCGAGGACGACGGTGGCGACGAGCCGGAGGTCGGGGGGCGCGGGCCGCAGTCCGAGGTCGTCGGGGGACCGCTCGTGCTTGACGAGCGGCCGGCGCGGGTCGGTGACGACCGAGAGCGGCTTCGGGTGGGCGCGCACGGTGAGGTCGGCCTCCACGGCCACCGTCTCGTCGGAGACGTAGCCCAGGGTGCGGCCGAGGGTGAGACCGGCGGTCGTCTTCCCGGTCCCCGACGCGGCGACGAGGGCGACGGTGGAGCCGTCGGGTGCGGCGAGGCCGGCCGCGTGGAGCATCAGGCACTGGCCGGTGCGACGCCGGATGGATGCGAGGGTCACGGCTCGGGAGATGACGTACGGGACGTCCTCGTCCCCGACCCGGTGGACCGCGCCGTCCACCTCGACGGCCCCGTCACGGTGCCGCCGGGCGACGATGGCCGGCGGCGCCGCCCCGCCGCTGCGACCGCGGGCGCCACCGTCGTGGCCGTCGACGCCGTCCATGCCGTCGGAGCCGTCGTGCCCGATGTCGGCGACCCGGGCCCGGGACCACAGCCGCTCCACCTCGTCCGCGAGGTCGGGGCCCAGGCCGCGGACGTCCAGGGTCCACCGGCAGCCGATCGCGTCCACGAGCACGGGGCCAGTGTGCCTGCCCGGCCCTAGGATGACCGGCGGATCGTCCAGGACGGGCGGTCGCCACGGCGGAGGGATGCGCATGGACCGGAACGGATCCCGGTCGCTGGACGGCCGGCTCGGTGACGGCTCCGCGCTGGCGCGGTGGGGTGCGCGCGCCTGGCTCGTCCTCGGGGTCCTCCTCGCCACCTTCGCCGTCCTCTACGTCGTCGGCCAGTTCTCCGGGATCGTGGTCCCCCTCGTCCTCGCCGCCGTCCTCGGCGCGCTCTTCGCCCCGGTCGTCGAGCGGCTCGGGGCGAGGGGGCTGCCGCAGTCCGCCGGAGCGATCCTCGTCCTCGTCGCGCTCGTCGCCGTCGTCCTGGCCTCGCTCTGGCTCGTCGTCGCCGGCGTCGTCGACCAGGGCCCCGAGATCGCCCGCCAGCTCTCCGCCGGCGTCTCCTCCCTCGAGTCCTGGCTCTCCGGGCACGGCCTCGAGGTCCCGGGCGGGGTGGACGCCGACAGCGACGGCCTCCTCGAGGTGGCCCGCTCCGGACTACCCGGGCTGCTCTCCGGCCTCTTCTCGGGCGTCGCGTCCTTCGTCTTCGGCGCCTTCATCGCCCTCTTCCTCCTCTACTACGTCCTCGTCGACTGGCCGAACCTGCGCGCCTGGGTGGGCGGCCACCTCGGCCTCGCCCCGGGCCTCGGTGAGCAGGTCGTCACCGACACCGTGACGTCGGTGCGGCGCTACTACTGGACCCTCACCCTCTCGGCCGTCGTCACTGCCGTCCTCATCGGCGGGGCGGCCTGGGCCCTCGGCGTCCCCCTCGCCCTCACCATCGCCGTCATCACCCTGACGACGTCCTACGTGCCGTACCTCGGGGCCATCGTCTCCGGCGCCTTCGCGACGCTCATCGCGCTCGGTTCCCAGGGCCCGAGGACGGCGATCGTCCTCCTCCTCGTCGTCCTCGTCGTGCAGAACGTCATCCAGACGATCGTCCTCACCCGGCTGAGCAGCACGGCGCTGCGGATGCACCCGATCGTCACTCTCGCCTCGACGATCGTCGGTGCCGCGCTCGCCGGGGTCCTCGGCGCCACCCTTGCAACCCCGGCGACGGCAGCCGCAATCCTCGTGCACCGCAGGCTCTCCACGCCGGCGCGCACCGCCCGGGACCCGGCTTAGACGACGCGGCGGACGCCGGATGACGCCCCGCCCGGCCGCCGATACGCTGCGCACGTGGTCGGTGCAGACCCGCTCGGCGGCCGCTGGGTGTCCACGGGACACCTTCCCCGCGACGACCGCGTCGCGGCGCTCGTCCATGCCTGCCACCGCGACCTGGCGGGCGTCGCCGACGGTGCCGTCAGCGACGTCTATCCAGTTCTGGCGCAGGCGGATCCACGTCTCTTGGCCATCGCCGTCATGGGGGTCGACGGCCACGAGTTCGCGGTCGGCGACGTCGACGTGCCGTTCACGCTGATGAGCGTCGCGAAGCCGTTCGTCTTCGCGCTCGCCGGCGAGCGGCACGGCGTCGACCGGGTCGTCGAGCACGTCGGTGCGCACGCGACGAACCGTCCGTTCAACTCGCTCGCCGCCGTCGAGGAGGGTCCCGGGGGCCGCACCAACCCGATGGTCAACGCCGGGGCCATCGCGTGCACCGCCCTCCTCGGGCGTGGGGACGGCGCATGGGACGACCTCGCCGAGGGGCTGTCGGCGTTCGCCGGGCGCCGGCTCGAGCTCGACGCCGGCGTCCTCGCGTCCGCGTCGGGGACGAACCTGCGCAACCGGGCGATCGCCCAGCTGCTCCACGCATCCGGCCTCCTCGACGACCCCGACGAGGCGGTCGACCACTACACCCGGCAGAGCTGCCTCGCCGTGACGGCCCGCGACCTCGCCGTCATGGGCGCGACGCTCGCCGACGCCGGGGTCAACCCGCTCACCGGGCAGCGGGTCGTCTCCGCGGAGACGGCGTCCCGGACCCTCGCCGTCATGGTGACGGCCGGGATGTACGAGCGCTCCGGGGAGTGGCTGGTCCGGGTCGGCCTGCCGGCGAAGAGCGGCATCAGCGGGGGCATCGTGACGGCGGCCCCCGGCAAGGGCGGGCTCGGCACCTTCGCCCCGCCGCTGGACCCGGCCGGGAACAGCGTCCGCGGCGGCCTCGCCGCGGCCCGACTCTCCCGGGAGCTCGGACTCGACCTGTTCACCGCCGAGGTCGCC
>DASSQJ010000241.1:0-15826 GCA_035702545.1 Phycicoccus sp. | reverse complement strand
CTCCGCGGCGGCCAGCGACCCGACGTCGGCCATCCGCAGGTGGATGACGTCGACCGGCCCCGCTGCCCGGAGCGCCGCCCGGATGCCGCGGCGGGCAGCCACCCGCAGGGGCCAGGCGGCCGAGGCGCGAGGAGGCTTGCCCCACAGGGGAACACCGAGGTAGTGATGTCCCGGGAGGGCAAGCGAGCGGGGGTCGGGTCGAGGCGCGTCGGGACCGGTGCGGGAGAGCGTGAGGGTGCGGGACACCGCACCGTCGCCCTGCACGAGGGCGTCGCCGAGCTGGACGAGGAGCGTCGCGATGCCTCCGGTGTCGCCCCGTCCGGCGTGAGTGAGGCCGGCGTCGATGTCGGCGTGGAGGAAGAGCTGCGCCACGGTGAGGCCGTGCCCGCTCCCCGCCGGACGACGTCGGTCGACACGGCGCTCGGGCCGAGCAGGCGGGAGGTCGGCCAGGGCCGCCTCGGCCGCGGCGCGGGTCGCAGCGTCCTCGGCCGCGTCGCCGGCGACGGTGCGCAGGGTCGGGACCACCTCGGGACACGTGGTGAGACCGAGGGTCTCGACGAGCCGGGTCCGCGCGCCGGCGTCCGTCGCCGTCCCGAGCGCTGCCCGGACCTCGCGGCTCACCGCGGCCGGCTCCTCGGCCGCCCACCGCTCGAGGGTGCGCTGCGCGAGCATCCCGGCGAAGCCACCCCCGGCGACGACGGCGACGAGGTGCTCGACCGCCGGGAGGTGCGGCCGCCCCCGGCCCAGCGCCCAGGCCGCGTGCTCTCGCTGCAGCGCCGACGACCCGCCGAGGAGCGCGGTCAGCCCCGCTCGGGACCGGTCGGCGGGGTGGACGCCGAGGGCGTGGACCGCGGCGATCGCGGTGACCGAGTCGGAGGGGTCCGCCGCCGCGTCGAGCAGGAGGTCGACGTCGGTCCCGACGCCACGAGCGGCCGCCTCGAGCAGGTCGTCGACCCGGCGGAGGGCGCACAGGATGTCGGGCGCCGCGCGGACCGCGCCGAGGGTCGAGCGGACGTCGGCCGGGGCCGTCGACCCGGGCCGGCCCGTCGCGCCGTCGGTGCGGCGGTGGATCGGGACGGACGGCGTCCGGTGCGAGCGCATCACTCCACGGTAACGACGGACACGGCTGCTTGTACAAACTCTAGACACTCGCTCTATCGGCCCGGTCCCATCCATATCGGTCGCACAGTCGGCGTCCAGCCGGCATCCAGCCACGGGGTCCAGCGTCTGACGCATGGCGACTCGCCGACCGGTCGACCCCGGATCGCCCCGCGCTGCGCGGGTCCTCACCGGCACCTACGCCCTCGCCACCGTCGCGGCCCTGCTCCTCACCATCACCCACCGGCACCGCCCGGGTCCCTCGGCGGTCGAGGCCGTCTTCGGCCTGCTCAACGTCCCGGTGGCCCCGAGCGTCGTGTCCGTCGTCGTCCTCGCGATCGTCACGCGGGCCCTGCTCGGCCGCAAGCGCATCGGACTCTGGCTCGTCGCCGCCTTCCAGGCACTCGGGGTGCTCATCGGGGTCCTCGCCGTCCTGCCGCTGCGGCGCCACCCGTTCGTCTGGATGTGGGAGACGCGCGGCGACCTCGGGCGCGTGGTCGACGCGGCCGGCATCCTCGTCGCGCTCGCCGCGGGATGGTGGTTGTGGCGCCTGCGCGGTCAGTTCACCGGGCGCCTCCAGCGGGGTTCGCGATGGCCCGCCGCGGGAGCGCTCGTCGTCGGCTCGGGGCTCACCCTGGCCGTCGCGTGGGTGCTCCTCGGCGCCGTCGGGGAGCCACGCTCCCAGGCCCGAGCCCTCGTCGGCACGGTCTTCGCGGTCCTCGGTGGGGTGTCCCCGCGCCCCGGCGCAGCGGTTCCCGAGTGGGTCCTCGACGCCGTCGCGCTCTGCATCGGGGCGACCATCGTCGTGGCCGTCGCCCTCCTCCTCGCCTCGGCGCGCCCGGTGAACCGCTGGTCCCCCGACCGCGAGGTGTCCCTCCGTCGCCTCCTCCAGCGCCACGGCGCCCGCGACTCCCTCGGGTACTTCGCCACCCGCCGCGACAAGGCGTCCGTCTTCGACGCCGAGGGCCGGGCGGCCGTCACGTACGCCGTGGCGGCCGGGGTCTCCCTCGCCTCCGCCGACCCGGTCGGCCCGCGGGACGCGTGGCTCCCCGCCATCGACGCGTGGCGCGCCGAGGCCCGCGAGTACGGATGGCTGCCCGCCGTCATCGCCGCGAGCGAGGAGGGCGCGCGGGCCTACGCCTCCCGCGGGATGCGGGTCGTCGCCCTCGGGGACGAGGCCGTCCTCGACCCGCGCCGGATGGACCTCGAGGCCGCCCGCCTCACCCGGGTCCGGCAGGCGGCCGCTCGCGCCCGGCGCGCCGGGGTCACCGTGCGCGTCCGCCACCAGGCCGACCTCACCCCGGTGGAGCTCGAGCGCACCGCCGCCCTCGCGCGTGACTGGCGCTCGAACGACACCGAGCGCGGGTTCTCGATGGCCCTGGGGCGCACCGTCGACCCCGCGGACGGACGGGTGGTCCACGTCCTCGCCTCCGACGTCCACGGCCGCGAGGTCGGGCTGCTGACCTTCGTCCCGTGGGGCCGCGACGGCATCTCCCTCGACCTCATGCGGCGCGCGCCCGACGCCCCGAACGGCACGACCGAGCTCATGATCACCGACGTCCTCGCCCACGCCGACGAGCTCGGCATCGGCCGGCTCTCCCTGAACTTCTGCATGTTCCGCGGTGTCTTCGCCGGCTCCGCGCGGCTCGGCTCGGGCACCCTCACCCGGCTCAACGCCTCGGTGCTCGGCCTCTTCGACCGGTTCTGGCAGCTCGAGCGCCTCTACCGGGCCACCGACAAGTACGACCCCGAGTGGACGCCGCGGTTCCTCTGCTACGACGACGGGCTCTCGCTGCCCCAGATCGCGCTCGCCGCGGGAGCGCTCGAGGGGTTCGTCCCGTGGCCCGGGTGGCACCGCTCGACGAGCGGGGGGCTCGACGCCCTCCACCTCGCCGAGGTCGCGGCGCTCGAGGCCGAGGAGTCCCCGGTGGACACCACCCGGCTCGGCCCCCGGCGCAGCGAGGAGTCGCGCCACCGGATCGCCACGGTCGAACGGCTGCGCGCATCGGGCGTCGACCCCTACCCGGTCGGCGGTGGCCCGGCCACGCCGTTGGCCCTGCTGCCCGGTGTCGGGTGGGGCACCTGGCGGACGGGCGACCGCGTCGAGCTCGTGGCGCGCGTCCGCGCGGTGCGCGACCACGGCGCGGTCGTCTTCGTGACGCTCGAGGAGGCCGGGGACCGCGTCCAGGCGCTCCTCGAGGCCTCCCGCACCGGCCGGTGGTCGGTCGACCGGTTCGCGGCCGACGTCGACACCGGGGACCTCGTGCGCCTCTCCGGCGAGACCGGGCACTCCCGCACCGGGACCCCGTCGGTCCTCGTCACGCGGTGGCGGCTCGAGGCCAAGGCGCTGCACGCCGTGCCGTGGGGGGGACTCGCCGACCCGGAGGCACGCGTGCGGCGGCGGTCCACCGACCTGCTCGTCCGCCCGGAGGGCGTCCGCCTGCTGCGACGGCGCTCGAGCGTCGTCGCCGCCCTGCGCCGGACCCTCGCCGACCGCGGCTTCGTCGAGGTCGAGACCCCGATGCTCCAGCTCACCCACGGCGGCGCGACGGCCCGGCCCTTCCGCACGCACAGCAACGCCTACGGCACCGACCTCTCGCTGCGCATCGCCCCCGAGCTGCACCTCAAGCGCCTGCTCGTCGGCGGCCTGGGGCCGGTCTTCGAGCTCGGCCGGAGCTTCCGCAACGAGGGGGCCGACGCGACGCACAACCCGGAGTTCACCTCGCTCGAGGTGTACGAGCCGCACACCGATTACGTGGGGATGCGTCTCCTCGCCGAGCACCTGGTGCGGGAGGCGGCCGTCGCGGTCCACGGGCGCCCCGCCATCCCGCTGCCGACGCCCGACCGCGTCCGGGACGGCCTCGCGGGTGTCGACCTCGTCGACATCACCGCCCCGTTCCCCGTCGTCCGGGTGCTCGACTCCGTCAGCGAGGCCGTCGGCGTGCCGGTCGGCCCGGACACCGACCTCGACGTCCTCCTCGCGGTGGCCGCCCGCCACGGCGTCACCGTGTCGGACGGGTCCGGTTGGGGCCGTGTCGTCGAGGAGCTCTACGCCGGGCTCGTCGAACCGGCAACCGTCGTGCCCACGTTCTACACCGACTTCCCCCTCGAGACGTCGCCCCTCGTGCACCCGCACCGGACCGAGGACGGCCTCGCCGAGCGCTGGGACCTCGTCGTCGCCGGCATGGAGGTCGCGACCGCGTACAGCGAGCTCACCGACCCGGTCGACCAGCGCCGGCGGCTCACCGAGCAGTCGCTGCGGGCCGCGGCCGGGGACCCGGAGGCGATGGAGGTCGACGAGGACTTCCTCCACGCCCTCGAGCTCGGGATGCCCCCGACCGGCGGCCTCGGCCTCGGGGTCGACCGGCTCGTCATGCTGCTGACGAACACGTCCATCCGGTCGGTCCTCACCTTCCCCTTCGTCCGCCCGGAGCCGGCGCGCGGCCGCCCGGACCGGGAGAGCGTCGGGTGGAGCTGACCCAGACCGGCCCGGTCGTCGTCCTCGTCGTCGTCGCCCTCGGGCTCTTCGCCCTCGTCGTCGTCGGCTGGCCGCGACGGGGCGGCCGGGCCGCCCGGGGAGTGGTCCGCGGCGGCCAGGTGCTGCTCCTCAACCTCGTCGTCGTCGCGTTGGCCGGAGCGCTGCTCAACGACCAGTACCTCTTCTACTCGAGCTGGTCGGACCTCCTCGGCGCGCGGTCGGCGGGAGTGCAGCTGCACCACGGCGGCGGCACGCGGCAGGTCGTCGACACCGCGGTGGCGGGGCCCGGCCTCAAGGGGGTCACCGGCGCCGCGAGCTTCGTCCTGCCGCAGCCCCACGCCCGTCTCCAGACGTACACGGTGACGGATCCGCGCTCGGGCGCCGCCGGCCACGTCCTCGTCTACCTACCGGTCGGGTACGACCCCACGTCCAGCCGCACGTACCCGGTGGTTCTCGCCCTGCACGGCTTCCCGAGCAGCCCGCTGCGGTTCACGCACATCAACGTCCTGCCGACCATCGACCGGCTGACCGCCACGCACCGCCTCGCCCCCTCCATCGTCGTCATGCCGCCCATCGACACGCCGGCCACCCTCGACACCGAGTGCGTCAACGGTCCGCCGGGCACGCCGCAGACCGACACCTGGCTGTCCCGTGACCTCCCGGCCTGGGTCGTCACCCACCTGCACGCCCGCCGGGACCGGCTCTCGTGGGCGGCCTTCGGGTACTCCTACGGGGCCTGGTGCGCCGCCTCCCTGTCGATGCGGCACCCGGACGTGTTCGGCGCGGCGATCGTCCTCCAGGGCTATTTCCGCCCCGACTTCTCGGCCGGGTACGACCCGTTGACGACGGCCGGGACCGAGGCCTACGACCTGATCCGCATCGCCCGGACCTCGCCGCCACCCCTCGCGATGTACGTCCTCGCGTCGCGCCAGGACACCCTCTCCTACCCGTCGACGTCCCGCTTCCTCAGCGTCGCGAAGCCACCCCTCGACGTGACGGCCGTCATCCTGGCCACCGGCGGCCATCGCGAGTCCGTCTGGTTGCCGTACGTCTCCCCTGCCATGGCCTGGCTCGGGCAGACCCTGCCGGGGTTCCATGCGTGACGTCCGCCGTCGCGCTCCCCGGACCCACGGGGGGCGGGGTCGGCAGGTCGTCCTCGCCCTCGTCGTCGCCGGGTGCGCCGCCGTCGTCGGGGCGGTGGCCCTCGGAGCCTCCGCCATCCGCGAGGCTCAGGTCCCGGTGTCGACCGGCACGACCGGGGCCCCCGGCTCGGCAGCCCCGGGGACGAGCGCGGCGCGGAGACCTCTCGTCGTCGTCGGGCTCGGCGACTCCGTCCCCTCGGCGTCCACGTGCGACTGCGCCGGCTACATCGAGCAGCTCGGCGCCCGGCTCGGCGCCGCGACCGGTCGCACCCCGGTCGTCCACAACGACGCCGTCGGGGGATGGACGTCCGCGGACGTCGAGCGCGACCTCACCTCGGGGACGACCCGTGCCGACATCGCCGGCGCCGACCTCGTCGTCGTCGAGGTCGGCGCCAACGACTTCGACCTCGACCGGGTGAGCGACCCCACGTGCCTGCCCGCCGCCACGTCGCCGTGCTGGGCCGACACGCTCACCGGGCTGCACGACGGCCTGACCCGGATCGTCCAGCGGATCCGGGCCGCGGACGCCAACCCGGACCTGCGGGTGGCGGTCGTCGGCTACTGGAACGTCACGGTCGACGGCGCCGTCGGACGCGCCCAGGGCCAGGCCTTCGTCCTCGGCAGCGACGCGTTGACCAAGGCCGTCAACGCCACCGTGGAGCAGGTGGCGACCGAGACGGGCGCCCTCTACGTCGACGCCTACTCACCCCTCAAGGGCGAAGCGGGCCGGCGGGACCCGACGAACGACCTGCTCGACGACGGCGACCACCCGAACGCGAACGGCCACACGCTCCTCATGGAGGCGGTCTACGACGCCCTCGAGGACGCCGGCGCGCTGCGGAGCTGGACACCGTCCTGACCCCGGAACCTGCCGCCCGCGAACACCAGGCCCGTCGCCCCCGGTACCCGCTCGACCCGGACGACCCGCCCGACGACGAGCTCGTGGTCCCCGAGCGCGACCACGTCGTGCACCTCGCAGTCGAGCACGACGAGCGCTCCGTCGAGGTGCGGCTCGCCCCCGGGCCCCTGCCGCCAGCCCACCCCGCGGAAGCGGTCGCCGACGGGGCGGGCGAACCGCGCCCCGGCGTCCGCCTGCTCCTCGGCGAGCACGTTGACGGCGAAGGACCGGGACCGGCGGACCGCCCGCAACGTCGCCGAGGACACCATCGCGAGGTAGCCGACGAGCGGGGGGTCGAGCGAGACCGGGACGAACGTGCCGATGGTGCAGCCGACCGGCTCACCGGCATCCAGCGTCGTCACGACGGCGACGGAGGTGGGGACGTCGGCGAGCGCCAGCCGGAGGTCGACCGGCGAGGCGACGCCCACGCCCACCCGGGCCGCGCGGCGCGGGCGCCCGGTCATCCGGCGAAGATGCCCTGCACCCCGAGGGCGCGCCGGCCCGCCTCGACGAGGGTGTCCTCGGGGGTCAGGGGATGGAACTTCACGGCGCGGACGTCGCGGTACGCCCGCTCGATGACGGACCCGGTGAAGTACGCGGACCCGCCGGCGACCTCCATCGCGAGGTCGCAGACGGCGACCGAGGCCTCGGCGACCTCCCGCTTGGCCGTCATCACCGCGAGCGTGACGTCGACATCCGGTGCCGGGTCGGGGCCGACGGCCGCGAGCGCCCCGTCGAGCGCCCACGAGGCCACCGCGAGCCGGTGTCGCATGAGCCCGACCTGGCGCTGGACGACCGGGCTCTCCGGCCGGGCCGCGGCCGCGTCCCGGGCGGCGCCGTACGCCGCCTCGGCGACCCCGAGGTAGGCGGCGGCGATGATGGGGAAGGCGATGGACGAGATGACCATGAGCGGCCCGTCGACGACGCCGTAGGGGCGGTTCGCCAGCACCTGGGCGTCGGGGACGAACACCTCGTCGAAGAGCAGGTCGTGGCTCGCCGTGCCCCGCATCCCCAGGGTGTCCCACGTCGGCAGGACCGCGACGCCCTGGGCCGACATCGGCACCGACACGTTGAGCACGCGGCGCCCCTCGTCGGGGTCCTCGTGGACGAACATCGTCGCGATCGCGCCGGCGACCGGGGCCTGGCTCGCGAACCGCTTGTGGCCGCTGACGAGGTAGCCGCCGTCGACCCGGACCGCGGAGCCCACCGGGTGGGAGTAGTCGCCGCCGCCGGTCGAGAGCAGGACGACGCCCTGCTCGGCGACCTTGCGCAGGGTCGCCTCGGCACCCGGGAGGCCGCGCCGGAAGCGCCAGGCCGTGAACGCCGTGACGTGCTGGTGCATCGCGCTCGCCAGGGCGGTCGCGCCGCAGTGGTGGGCGATCTCGCGCTGGAGGGCGGCGAGGTCGGCGACGCTCGCACCGTCCCCGCCGAGCTCGACGGGGACGGCGGCGCGCAGCAGCCCGGCCTCCTGGAGGGCCGCGTAGGAGTCGGCGACGAAGGTGCCGTCGCGGTCGTGCCGAGCGGCGTTGTCGGCGAGCTGCGGACCGAGGCGGGCCGCGCGCTCGACGAGGGTGGCGGGGGACGTGGTCACGGCGGACCCGGTCACGGTGGTGGTCTGGGCGGTGTGTGTGCTCATGCGTCGAGGCTGCGCGCCGGCGCCGGGTGGCCTCCAGTCCACGATCGCGACCCGGCCGGTCCCGATTCTGGACTTCACACGCGGCCGGCACCGGAGGATCGTCGTCGCATGACCGACCACGGTTCGTACTGCCCGGTGAACCTCGCGACCGAGGTGCTGGCCGACCGGTGGACCCCCCTCATCGTCCGGGAGATGCTGCTCGGCACCACCCGGTTCAACGACCTCGTCCGCGCCCTGCCGGGCATCTCCCGGAGCCTGCTCACGCAGCGCCTGCGCCACCTCGAGCGCCACGGGGTGCTCGAGGCCTGGCCCTCGCCGACCGGACGCGGGTCGGAGTACCACCTCACGGCGGCGGGCAAGGACCTCGAACGCGTCGTCGACGCCCTCGGCCGCTGGGCCATCGAGTGGCTCTACGACGACCTCCAGACCGAGGAGATCCCGCCGACGCAGCTCATGTGGTGGATGCACCGCCGGGTCGACGTCAGCCGCTTCCCCCCGGTCCGGACGGTGCTCGAGTTCCGGTTCACCCGGCCCCAGGAGACGATCTGGCTGCTGCTCGAGCGCGAGAGCGCCTCGGTCTGCATCCACCACCCCGGCGGCGACCCGGACGTCGTCGTCAGCGCGACCGCGCGGACGCTCGGCCAGGTCTTCCAGGGTGGTCGGCGCTGGCACGACGCCGTGGCGAACGGCGACATCGACGTCACAGGGGCGCCCCGGCTCGTCCGGTCGCTGCCGACGTGGTTCACGTGGAGCCCGTGGGCCGACGTCACCGGCGAGCGCGCCAGCCGCGGCCCCCGCCCGGCGCCCGTCTGGTCCGAGCCTGCTTCCCCGCGCCTGTACCGCGGACGTGGGTGATGATCGGCGGCCCTGCGCCGATTCTCACCCGCGTCCGGTCAGCGCCGCGTGGAGGGCCAGGAGCCGGTCGTGGATGTCGGGGAGCTCTGGTCCGAGGCGCTCGGTCACCTCGTCGACGACCGGCTCGAACAGCTCGCCCGCGGCACGGTGGGCGGCCCGCCCCTCGGCGGTGAGACGCAGCCGGTAGGAGCGCCGGTCGTCCTCGTGGGGCACCCGCTCGACGTGCCCACGCCGCGCGAACCGCTTCGCGTAGCTCGAGACGGTCGTCGCGGGCGCGGCCATCCAGTGCGCGAGCTCGGTCGGGGTCATCCCGTCGGTCGAGGCGAGCACCGAGTAGACGGCGAACTCGTCGGCGTCGAGCCCGGCGGCCGCCACCGCGGCGTCGATGCGCGCCGTCGCGGCGCGGGACACCAACCAGATGTCGAAGAGGACGTTGCCGAGCCGGGGGTCGAGCTCGGGCGTCGGGCCGGACGTGCTCACCGGGCCGCCTCGACCCGTCGGCGACCGCGCCGCACGAGACCACGCAGCCGCACCACCGCGAGCGCCACGACGAGGACGATGAGCAGCCCGCCGGAGAGCCAGGAGGTCGCCGACTTGGCGGCCGAGGCGATGCCGAGCAGCCCGTCCGTCGCGGCCGGCTCGGGGAAGGCGGCGAGGGAGAGCCACGCGAGGACGTTCTCCGCGTAGTCGAAGGCGCTGGCGAGGAGCGGGAGGGCCGCCAGGGCGAGCAGGCGCGGACGGTCCGGCGCCAGGTGCCGCAGGACGAGGGCGAGCGAGGAGGCGAGGAAGAGCGCGAACACCGCCGGGTAGAACAGGTCGGCGAGCTGCATCATCCGATACGCCTCCCGGCCCACGGGCCCGCACGCCTCGAGGAAGCCGTGCACCTGCGCGGCGCTCGAGGTGAAGCGCACGTCGAGCGGGGGCTGCCCGCACGCGGCCTCGACCTGCGGGATGGCGAACGTCAGCGTCGACGCGAAGAACACCCCGGCGAAGAGCAGGTAGACGGCCGCCAGGCTCGTCCAGACCCGCCACGTGGCGAGTCGGCCGAGGGCGCGGACCACGCGACCGGCCGCGCTGGGTGACGGGTGAGGAGACAGGCGCGGCGACGAACCAACCACATGGATGGTCTGCGGCTGGGGGTCACGGGCGTGGGTCTGGTCGACGGTGGTCATGGCGGCTCCTGCGGGTGCGGTCGCAGTGTCGGATCTACTGCGATTTCGTATTAGATGATACGAGGTCGTACTACCTTGCGCAACCCCCTTCCGGCGCACCGTGACCTCCGGCGTGACGCCTGTCACAATGCGCTGCATGCGGTACACGTTCGGGGACGTCGTCCTCGACACCGACCGCTTCCTCCTGGAGCGGGGCGGCGAGCCGCAGCACGTCCAGCCGCAGGTCTTCGACGTCCTCACGCACCTCGTGGCGAACCGCTCGAGGGTCGTCCCGAAGACCGAGCTGCTCGACACCGTCTGGGGCGACCGGTTCGTCAGCGAGTCGACCCTGACGAGCCGGATCAAGGCGGCCCGCCAGGTCGTCGGCGACGACGGCATCGCCCAGACCGTCATCAAGACCGTCCACGGCCGGGGGTACCGCTGGGTCGCCGAGGTCGGGGAGTCCACCGCCGAGCCGGCAGCCGCCGCCCCACCTGCCAACCCGACCCCGGCACTCCGGCTCGAGCAGCGGATCCGCTTCTGCCGCACCGCAGATGGTGAGCGTCTCGCCTACGCCACCGTCGGCGACGGCCCACCCCTGGTGCGAGCCGCCCACTGGATCACCCACCTCGACTACGAGTGGGACAGCCCGGTCTGGCGGCACTGGATGGAGGACCTCTCCCGCAACCACACCCTCATCCGCTACGACGAGCGGGGCTGCGGCCTCTCGGACCACGACCCCTACGACGTCTCCCTCGAGTCCTTCGTCCACGACCTCGAGACCGTCGTCGACGACATGGGGCTGGAGCGCTTCCCGCTCATGGGGGTGTCCCAGGGCGGCCCGGTCGCCATCGAGTACACGAACCGCCACCCCGAGCGGGTGAGCCGGCTCGTCCTCGTCGGCGCGTTCATCAAGGGCCGGCGGGCCCGCGCGCTCCAGCCGCGGGACCACCAGGAGTTCGAGATGCAGCGCGACCTCATCCGGCTCGGGTGGGGACGCGACGAGCACGCCTTCCGCCTCTACTTCTCGTCCGTCTTCATGCCGGACGCCGACCCGCAGCTGTGGACCGACTTCGCCGAGCTGATGCGCCGGACGACGTCTGCCGAGAACGCGCTGCGGCTCTTCGACGCCTGCCTCGACATGGACGTTACCGCGGCCGCCTCGGCCCTCGACGTCCCGACCCTGATCCTCCACGGGCGCGAGGACAAGCGGATCCCCTTCGAGCAGGGGCTGGCCCTCGCCTCCCGGATCCGGGGGAGCCGCCTCGTCCCGCTCGACACGAGCAACCACCTGATGCGCCCTGACGAACCGGCGTGGGCCCACTTCCTCCGCGAGGTCGACACGTTCCTCGCCGAGGACGAGTCCACGTCGAGTCCACAACTCCTCCACGCCCTCTCCAAGGACGCCGAGCCCTGACCGACGACGGTTGTCCCCATCGCCATCGATGAGGAGACCGCCGTGACGCACCACCCCGAGAGCCGAGCCGGCACCCAGCAGGCCGAGCGCGCCGAACGCACCCTGCGCGCCGACGTCGTCGTCGTCGGCGCCCGCTGCGCCGGCGCGGCGACCGCGATGCTGCTCGCCGACGCCGGGCACGACGTCCTCGTCCTCGACCGTGCGAGCTTCCCGAGCGACACGGTGTCGACGCACCTCATCTCCCGCAGCGGCATGGTGCAGCTCGACCGGTGGGGGCTCCTCGACGTGCTCCACCGCTCCGGCGCGCCCCGGATCACGACGATCGAGTTCGACACCGTCGAGGGCAGCGTCGTCCGCACCGTCAAGGACCGGTACGGCATCGACCACCTTCTCGCCCCCCGGCGCATCGTCCTCGACGACGTCCTCCAGTCGGCCGCAGTCCGTGCCGGCGCCCGGCTCGAGACCGGGGTGGCCGTGGACGACGTCCTCCGGGACGACGCCGGCCGGGTCGTCGGCGTCACCGCGCGCGACACCGCCGGCCCGCTCCGGGTCGAGGCGCGGTACGTCGTCGGCGCCGACGGGCTGGGGTCGCGGGTCGCCCGCGCGGTCGGCGCACCGGTCGTCCTCGAGCGGCCGCACTCCGGCGCCGTCCGGTACGCGTACTTCGCGGGCGACTGGTCGGGCATCGAGTACCACGTCCGCGACGGCGCGCTCGCCGGGGTGTTCCCGACGCACGGCGGCGAGGCCTGTGTCTGGGTCTGCGCACCCGAGGACGCCGTTCGCCGCCACAGCGGCCACACGTCCTCCGGAGACGACGGGCTGACCGCCCTCATGGCCGACCTCGTGCCCGGCTTCCTCGACCGTCTCGACGGCACCGAGCGCACCTCCGGCGTCCGCGGGATGCTGCGCATGCCGAACCACTTCCGGCAGGCGGCCGGCCCGGGCTGGGCCCTGGTCGGCGACGCCGGCCACCACCGCGACGCGGTGACCGGCCACGGCATCAGCGACGCCTACCGCGACGCCGAGCTCCTCGCCGGCGCGCTCGACCGGGCGCTCTCCGACCCGACCTCGGAGGCCACGGCGCTCGCCGGGTACGGCAGCACCCGCGACCGGATGGCCCGCCGCGTCTTCGACATCACCTGCGAGCTCGCGGCCTTCCCCGCCACGGCCCGCTTCGTCGAGCTGCAACGCGGGCTCGCGGTCGCCATCGACGAGCAGGCCGCCGAGCTCGCGTCCTGGCCGGCCCCGACCCTCGCCGCGGCCTGACCGCGCCGCACCGCTCCAGAGGGAGCCCCACCGACCTCATCCGAGGACCCGCCGGACGTACCGGCACCACCACCGAAAGGAACCACCCACCATGAGCACCAACACCGCCGAGCGCAACGGCGTCGACACCGCGACGCTCTTCGCCACCCTCGACGCCGTCAAGGGGATGCCCGTCGCCGCGCATTTCCAGTTCCGCGCCCACAACGAGTGGCAGAAGGGGACGCACAGCCGCTCGCGGATCGGCGACTTCTACGGCGTCGGCGAGGAGCGCTCGCACGACCGCGAGTTCGTCTTCGACGCCGACCACCCGGCCGTCCTCGTGGGCCGCGACAACGGGCCGACCCCCGTGGAGTTCCTCCTCCACGCCCTCGCGTCCTGCCTCACCGCCGGCCTGGCGAACATCGCCGCCGCCCGCGGCGTCACCCTGACCGAGGTCCGCTCGACCGTGAGCGGCGACATCGACCTCAACGGGATCTTCGGCCTCCAGCCGGTGCGCAACGGGTACCAGAAGCTGGACGTCAAGTTCGTCATCAAGGGCGACGCCCCGGAGGAGGTCCTCCGCTCGCTCGTCGAGCAGTCCCGCAGCCGGTCCGCGGTCTACGACGTCCTCACCAACGGCGTGCCGGTCGACATCGAGGTCGAGGCCGTCTCCGAGGCGGCCTGACCGCTGCCGCACGCCAGGCAACCTCAGGCGGTGACCCGGTCGACGAGCCCCACGAGCTCGGCGACGGCCGGGTCGCCGTCGAGGCGGCCGGGCAGTCCCTCGGCCGCCGCGCGCAGGACCTCGGGTCCAGCCCACTGCGACCACGGGCCGCCGACGAGCCGGTCGGTGAGCATCGCGACGACGAGGTCCTGGTGCAGCCTCGGCGACGCCTCGGCGAGGTCGGTCACGCAGTCCGAGCCACCGAGCCGGGCCTCACGCTCCACCGCCTCACCCGAACCGTCGCGGTACCGCACCGTCGCCGTGACGAACGGTGCTGTGCCCCAACCACCTTCGCGCAGCTCGACGTCGTAGAGCGCGGTCGTCGCGTGCCCCGCGAAGACCTCACCGCCGTCGACGGCGTCGTTGCGGAAGTCCTCGTCGGCGACCGCCCGGTTCTCGTACCCGATGAGCCGGTAGCCGGCCACCTGGGCCGGGTCGAACTCCACCTGGGCCTTGGCGTCGCGCGCTGTGACGACGAGCGAGCCGGTGAGGCCGGTGGCGAAGACGCGCTCGGCCTCCGCCGCGCTGTCGATGTAGACGTGCCAGCCGTCGCCGCGGTCGGCGAGCTGCTCGAGCAGCCGGTCGTTGTACGTCTCGATGCCGACGCCCACCGAGATGAGGCTGGTCCCCGCGCGGGCCTGGGTGCCGATCCGCTCGAGGATGCCGCCGGGCGTGGTCTCCCCGACGTTGGCGACACCGTCACTGACGAGGACGACGCGCGTCATCCGGCCCTCCGACCCACCCTCCGACCGCATCGACGCGGCGAGGTCGTACCCGAGGGCGAGACCCGCGGCAGCGTTCGTCGAGCTCTGCGGGCGGAGCGCGTCGATGGCGTCGAGCAACGCCCCGCGCTCGGCCACCGGCGTCGGCTCGAGCGCGACGCTGGCGGAGTCGGAGTAGCAGACCATCGCGACCCGGTCGGTCGGGCGCAGCGACGACGCGAGGACGCGCAGGGCGGTCTTCGTCGTCTCCATCTTCCCGTGCTCGCCCATCGAGCCGGAGCAGTCGACGACGAGGACGAGGTCCGCGTCCGGTCGCGAGGCGTCCGCGACGTCCGCGCTGCGGATGCCGACCCGGACGAGGCGGTGGTCCGGCCGGAACGGCAGCACGGCCGCGTCGATGCTCACGCCGAGCCCTTCGCGGGGGGCCTCGTAGTCCTGGGCGAAGTAGTTGACGAACTCCTCGGTGCGGACCTCGCTGGGCGAGATCCGGGTCCCCCGCTGCACCGCGTCCCGGAAGCGGGTGTAGGAGCCGGTGTCGATGTCGAGGGCGAAGGTCGAGAGCGCGTCCTCGCCCGGGTCGGTCATCGCGAAGTCCCGGACGACTCCCTCGGACGGGCGCGGCGGCGGGTACGGGGCGGAGTCCCGCGCGCCGTTCGGCCCCGGGGCCACCGGCCCGCTGCTGCTGCCGTCCGACCCGACCGCGCAGCCCGCCGCGGCGAGCGCGACGAGCAGCGCCGTCACGGTGGTGGTCGAGAACCTGCGCTGGGTCGTGCCTTCCATCGTTGCCCCCTTCGGGTCGGCGTCGTTGCCTTCCGTGGGAGCGACGCTAGGGGCTGGGAGTTCCGCAGGTCAGCGATGGTTATGAGGACGTGACCGGACCGATGAGCGTTCGTGTCCGGCCACGCTCGGAGGCCGACGTCCGCCACGATGTCGGGACGGCGTGAACCGATCGGGCGACTCGAGGGAACAAGGAGACGTGACACTCGACCAGGGGTCTCCCACCGACCGGGAGCTGCTCGCACGGATCGCCGACGGCGACCGGGGGGCCCTGCACACCCTCTTCACCCGGCACCAGCCGTGGCTGGCCGCCCGGGTGCGCCGCCGGTGCGCCGACCCGACGGTCGTCAGCGAGGTCGTCAACGACACCTTCCTCGCCGTCTGGCAGCAGCCGCGCAGGTACAAGGGCGAGGGCGAGGTGGCCGCCTGGCTCTGGGGGATCGCGATCCGCACGCTGCTCCATCGGCTGCGGCCGCGCAAGTCGGTCCTCGAGCGCCTCGTGCAGTCCCGCCCGCAGCACCACCCCTCCGCGGAGGAGGCGGTCCTGCTGCGGGTCGAGCACAGCGACGTCGGGACGGCCCTGCAGCGGCTGTCGCCCGAGCTGCTCGCCGTCGTCCAGGCCACCGTCATCGACGGTCTGTCCACCCGCGAGGCGGCCGAGCTGCTCGGCATCCCGAGCGGAA
>DASSQJ010000240.1:0-5866 GCA_035702545.1 Phycicoccus sp. | reverse complement strand
CGGCACCCGCCGCTGGACCGGCCGCACCGGCCGCCCCGGCAGCCGCGGCGGCATCGCCCGCCACGGGCGACCCGATCCTGGCCAAGGTCACCGAGATCGTCGCCGGGATGACCGGCTACCCGCCGGAGCTGCTCGACCCCGACCTGGACCTCGAGGCCGACCTCGGCGTCGACACCGTCAAGCAGGCCGAGGTCTTCGCCGCGGTCCGCCAGGAGTACGGCGTCGAACGCGACGCCACCCTCCAGCTGCGCGACTTCCCCACCCTCAACCACGTCGCCGGCTGGATCCGCGAGAAGACCGGCCAACCCGCCCCCGCACCCGCGGACTCCGGAGCCGCTGCGACCGCATCCCCGACCGCGGCGCCGGTTGCCGCCACGGCCCCCGCCGTGCGCGGTGACCTCCGGGCGGTCGACACGATGCCGCGCCGCGTCCCCGTCGTCGCGCTGCGTCCGTCGCTCGACGTGTGCGCGCCGACAGGGGTGGTCCTGAAGGACGCTCGGGTCATCGTCATGGCCGACGAGGGCGGCGTGGGCGACGCCCTGGCCAAGCGCCTCGCGAAGTCGGGAGCCACCCCGTTGGTCCTCCCACCCGGCGTCCCGACCACCGAGCTGCTCGATGCGGTCGACGGCTGGCTGGCCGACGGCCCCGTCACGGGCGTCTACTGGCTGGCGGCACTCGACGACGAGGGCGACCTCGACGCGATGGACCTGCCGGCGTGGACCGAGGCCCTGCGGCGCCGCGTCAAGGCGCTGTACGCGACGATGCGCCGGCTCTGGGACAGCGACGCGTTCCTCGTGAGCGCGACCCGTCTCGGCGGCCGCCACGGCTACGACGAGGCCGGCGCCTCGTGCCCCATGGGTGGCGCCGTCACGGGCTTCACGAAGTCGTACAAGAAGGAGCGGCCCGGGGCCCTCGTCAAGGCGGTGGACCTCCCCGCGAGCCGCAAGACCGCCGCGGTGGCCGACCTGCTCATCGAGGAGACACTCGCCGACCCCGGCACCGTCGAGGTGGGCCGGGAGGGCGACCGGCGCTGGGGCGTGGTGCTCGAGGAGCGCCCGTTCACCCCGCTCGCCGACGACGGTTCACCCGCGGGCGAGGGCGGAACGCAGCTGACCGCCGACTCCGTCGTCGTCGTGACCGGGGCTGCCGGAAGCATCGTCTCCGCGATCACCGCCGACCTCGCGGGATCCGCGGCCGGCACCTTCCACCTGCTCGACCTCACCCCCGAGCCCGACCCGGCCGACCCCGACCTGGCCGCCTTCGCGACCGACCGGGAGGGCCTCAAGGCCACCCTCGCCGCGCGGCTCCGGGACCGCGGTGAGCGACCGACCCCGGTCGCCATCGAGAAGGAGCTCGCCCGGCTGGAGCGGCTCGCGTCGGCCCGTGCGGCCATCACCGCCGTCGAGGCGGCCGGCGGAAGGGCGGTCTACCACAGCGTCGACCTCACCGACGAGGCCGCCGTCTCGATGGTCGTCGACCGGATCCGGGAGACGACAGGGCGGGTCGACCTGGTCCTCCACGCCGCCGGGCTCGAGGTCAGCCGGAACCTCCCCGAGAAGAGCCCCGGCGAGTTCGACCTCGTCTTCGACGTCAAGACGACCGGATGGTTCGCCCTGTGGCACGCCCTTCGGGAGGTCGAGGTCGGCGCCGTCGTCGCGTTCTCCTCGGTAGCGGGCCGCTTCGGCAACGCCGGGCAGACCGACTACGCGGCGGCGAACGACCTCCTGTGCAAGGTGGTCTCCTCGATGCGCCGAACCCGGCCCGGGACCCGCGCGCTCGCCCTGGACTGGACGGCCTGGGGCGGCATCGGGATGGCGACTCGCGGCTCCATCCCGACCATCATGGAGATGGCCGGCGTCCAACTGCTGCCGCCGGAGGCCGGTGTGGCCTGGATCCGTCGCGAGCTCGCCTCGTCGCGCTTCGCCGGCGAGGTCGTCGTGGCGGGTCGGCTCGGCCTGATGGCGACCGAGTACGCCGAGCACGGCGGCGTCGACGTCGACCGGCTCGTCGGAGACCTCGCCGGCCCGATGGTCGGCGACGTCACGGCGAGCGCCCACCTCGGTCTGGTCGTCACGACGACCCTCGACCCGCAGCACCAGCCCTTCCTCGACCACCACCGCATCGACGGCACACCCGTGCTGCCCGGCGTGATGGGGATGGAGGCCTTCGCGGAGGCGGCCCGGCTGCTGGCGCCGGCCGGCCACCGGGTCGTGGCCGTCGAGGACGTCGCGTTCCTCGCTCCGGTGAAGTTCTACCGGGACGAGCCGCGCTCCCTCACGGTGACGGTCCGGGTCGAGGACGCGGGCGGCGGGGACCTCCTCGCCCGTTGCGCCCTGACGGCCGAGCGGACCCTGCCCGGGCAGGACGTCCCGCAGGTCACGACGCACTTCACCGGCGTCGTCCGGCTCGGGACCGGAGAGCCCGAGCCCGAGACGCACCCGGCGGCCGATCCCCACGGGCGGGTGCTCGACCCGGCGGAGGTCTACGCGCTGTACTTCCACGGCCCGGCGTACCGGGTCGTCGGAAGCGCCTTCGCCGACGACGGCGCCGGCGTGGCCCGGATGAGGGACCCCCTGCCCGACGACCGCGAGCCGGCCGACGCGCCGCTCACCGGCCTGCCACGCCACGCGGAGCTCTGCTTCCAGACCGCGGGCCTCGTCGAGGCCGGTCGCCACCGACGGCTCGCCCTGCCCGCGACGGTCGGGTCCTACCGGGTCCTCGCCGCCCCGTCGGGAGAAGGCGTGCAGGCGGTGGCCCGGCCGTCTGCACACGGCGGCTACGACTGCGTCGTCGTCCAGGAGGACGACGGCCGGGTGCTGGCCCGGATCGACGGGTACCGCACGGTCCCGCTGCCGACACCCGTGCCGGACGAGGTCCTCGAGCCCTTCGCCGCCACCTTCGGCGCGCCCGTTCCGGGCGCACGCTGAGGGGGCCCGCCGTGACGACACCGATCACCCGCCTCGCCGTCATCGAGCGCGGCGAGCCCGCAGTGCGCCTGCTCGCCGCCATCGGCAACCTGGACGTCGACACCGGCGAGCCCCCGATGACGCGGGTCCTCGTCCTCAGCGAGCCCCGCGAGCGCGCGTGGTACGCCCGCGAGGCCGACGAGACCATCCAGGTCGACGGGGAGCCCAGCGCGACCGGCGACGTCGTGGCCGCGCTCCTCGAGGCCCGGGTCGACGCCGTGTGGATCGGTGGCGTCCCCTGCCGGGACCAGGCCGCGCTCGTCTCGGCGTGCGAGCAGGCCGGCCTCTCGGTCATCGGCCCGACCAGCGACACGGTGCGCCGGCTCGCCACCCGCGACGGGCTCGCCGCCGCCGCGCAGGAGGCCGACCTCGACCTGCTCCCCCTCGGCGCCGACCTCACCGGCCACCGGCTCCTCGAGGTCGACGTCCTCGCCGACTCCGCCGGCACCGTGTGGGCGATGGGTCCGCGTGAGGTCACGGTCCGCCGCGGCGAGCACCTGGTGCTCGCCGAGACGCCGCCCCCCGGGCTGGACGAGGAGCGCACCGCCGCGCTCACGGAGGCGGCGCGACGGCTCGCCGGTGTGGTCGGCTACAGGGGCGCCGGCGTCGTCGGCTTCGCCCTTGGCCCGGACGGCACGACGTCGCTCACCGGCGTCGACACCCTCGCCAGGGCGGACCACGCCCTCCTCGAGGAGGTGACCGGCGTCAGCTTCCTCGGCCTGAGGATCAGGCTCGCCCGCGGGGACCTCCTCGTCCACGACGCACCGCGGCAGGACGGGTACGCCGTCGAGGCCCGGCTGCTCGCGCACGACCCGGCGCGCGGCTTCGCGCCCAGCGGCGGCACCCTCCAGGTGCTCTCGCTGCCCGTCGGCACCCGGGTGCGGCTGGACGCCAGCCTCCACGACGGCGACGTCGTCGACGCCGACGTGGACTCCCTCATCGCGACGGTCACCGCGTGGGGGCACGGCCGCGCCGAGGCGCTCGGCAGGCTGCGCAGGGCGCTGCAACGCACCGTGGTCGTCCTCAGCGACGGCGGGTCGAACCGGTGCGGCCTGCTCGCCCTGCTCGCCCGCCCGGAGATCGTCGCCGGAGCCGTCACCGCCGGGTGGTACGACGGCGTCCTCGCCTCGGGCGAGCTCGCCCCCGCCCCCGATCCCCTGGCCGTCGTCGCCGCCGCCGTCGAGGCGTACGAGGCGGACCTCAGCCTGGTGCGCAGCTCGTTCTTCGCGAGCGCGGAGCGAGGACGGCCCGAGCAGCCGGAGGAGGTCGGCACGCAGGTCCAGCTCGCCTACCGGGGGGCCGACTACCGGCTGCGGGTCGACCGTGTGGGCCCGGACCGCTACCGCGTCCACGACGGCGTGACCGTCGAGGCCCGCGTGGACCGGCTCGGGGACTTCCAGCGCCAGGTGACGTGCGGAGGGCAGCGGCGCCGGGTCGTCGCCAGCGAGCTCGAGGGCGCGTTCCGGCTCGAGATCGACGGCGTGGCCCACACCGTCACCCGCGTCGACGGCCTCGTCGTCCGGGCCGGGTGGCCCGCGCTGGTCTCCCAGGTGCTCGTCGAGCCGGGGCAGCAGGTCCACCGCGGCGAGCCCGTGGCGGTCCTCGAGTCGATGAAGATGGTGACGACGGTGACCGCCCCGTTCGACGGGCTGGTCACCTCGGTTCCCGTCGTGGCGAACTCGCAGGTCGAGCGGGGGGCGCCGCTGATGCGCATCCGGGCCTCGCGTGAGCTCGCCGCCGCAGCCGACCTGGCGTCGGCCGAGCACGAGCAGGGAGAGCTCGACCTCGCCGTCCTCGGCGTCGACGACGCAACCACGGGCACGACGCGCTGCGAGCAGGTCTACGCCGACCTCGTGCCGTACCTCCTCGGCTACGACCGCGACCCCGTGGAGGTCCGGGCCCTCGTCCGCGCGCAGCGGACGCTCTCGGCCGGGCGCGCCCCCGACGACCCGCTGCTCGCGGCGTGCGAGGACGACCTGCTCGACCTCTTCGCCGACATCGCCGCGCTGTACCGGCCCCGGACCGAGGCCGAGGAGCTCGCGGAGGACCCGGACTGGCTGCCCGGGAACACCCAGGAGTACTTCATCGCCTACCTGCAGTGGCTCGACGCCGACCGCGCCGGGCTGCCGGACCGGTACCGGGCGCGGCTGGAGGCCGCGCTGCGCCGGTACGGGGTCAGCGGGCTGGGCGGGACCCGCGCGGTGCAGACCGCCCTGCTCTGGATGTTCCGTTCGTTCGCGCGCGTCCCGGAGCTGGCCCCCGTCGTCACGGCGATCCTCGAGCGCCGCCTCGCGCACGTCGGACGCCTGCGCGCCGGTGCCGGCCCGGACCTGCGGAACCGGCTCGCCCGGCTCACCCGGGCCTGCGAAGGGCGTCAGCAGGCGGTCGCGGACCTCGCCCGGGACGTCGAGTTCCAGTACTTCGACGCACCGGTCCTCGACCGCATCGTCGCCGACGTCGCGGCCGAGATGACCGGCCACCTCGCCGCGCTGCGCCAGGACGCCCTCCGGTTCGACCGCGCCGACCGGGTCGACCGGCTGGTCTGGTGCCCGCAGCCGCTGCGCGGCATCCTCCTGCGCGCCTGGCTCGACGGGCTCGACGACCCCACGCTCGGGGCCTACCGGGACTGCATCCTCGAGGTCTACGCCCGGCGCTTCTACCGCATCCGGGACCTGCACGGCCTCGACCACGAGGTGGTCGAGGGCCGGCAGCTCGCGTTCGCGAAGTACGAGAACGAGGGCACGGGGATCCACCTCGTCGTCGCGTACCTGCCCGCGGAGGACCTCCCGGCCGTCGCGCACGCCGTCGCCACCCACCTGCGCACGGTCCCCACCGACCGCGAGGTCGTCGTGGACCTCGTCCTGTGGCGCCGCGGTGATCGGACGGAGATCGAGGACCTC
>DASSQJ010000239.1:0-3733 GCA_035702545.1 Phycicoccus sp. | reverse complement strand
CGGGTCGCCGGTGATGCCGTAGACGGCCGGGACCGAGTCGACGGCGAAGACGACGTCGGTACCGAGGATGGCGACGGTGACGAGGGCGAGGGGGGTGAGGGCCCGCTTGCCGGCCTGGCGCACCGTCATCCGGGTGCCGTGGTACTCGTCGACGACCGGCCAGAAGCGGCGGAGCAGGCGCACCGTGCGGATCGAGCCGATGTCGACTGCCTGGTCGTCGTGCGACGCCGCGTCCCGTAGCACCTTGACGGCGGTGACGAGGAGGATCGCCCCGAAGAGGAGGAAGGTCCACGAGAACGAGGAGATGAGGGCCGCGCCGAGCGCGATGAAGACGCCGCGCAGCACGAGCGCACCGGCCACGCCGATGAGCAGCACCCGTTGCTGGAGCTCCTTCGGCACGGCGAACGCCGCGAGCAGGAGCATGAAGACGAAGAGGTTGTCGACGGAGAGCGACTTCTCGACGAGGTAGCCGGTGTAGTACTCGAGGCCCTTCTGGCCCCCGTAGGAGTTCCACAGCCAGACACCGAAGGCCAGCGGCAGGGCGATGTAGAACGCCGACCAGCCGGCGGCCTCCTTCATCGACACCTCGTGCGGACGGCGGGTGATGACGAAGTCGAGGGCGAAGAGCAGCAGGACGCCGGCGATCGTCGCACCCCACAGCAGGGGCGTGCCGATGGGGTCGGCGACGGTGAGCGGCGGGGCCGCGGACAGGGAGGTCACGGAAGACATCGGGCTCCTCAGGGCACGTGAACGGTCCTGAGGTCTCCTTCACCGCCGGAGGGCGGCGCCGGACCGGGACCACCGCGTGGTGGTCGTACTGACCGGTCCGAGCTTGGGAAGTACTCCCCTCGTGGAGCAAGTGTATGGATGGATCGCCGGCTGGGCCAACCCGCGCCCTCGTTTGTCGAAGCTTTGCCGACCCGGCGCCGCCGGTGGTGTACCGGCGCGGCGGTCAGCGCCGCGTCGCCGCCGCGTACCGGTCCAACGCCACCCGGCGCTCCTCGGCGTGGTCGACGATGCGTTCCGGGTAGCCACCCGCGTACCCGTCCGGGTGCTCCCACGGCTGGTGGACCGCCTTCCCCGGGAGGTGCGCGAGCTCGGGAACCCACCGGCGCACGTACTCGCCGTCGGGGTCGAAGCGCTCCCCCTGAGTGACCGGGTTGAACACCCGGAAGTACGGCGAGGCGTCCGTGCCGGTGCCCGCCACCCACTGCCAGCCGTGGTTGTTCGACGCGACGTCGCCGTCGACGAGGTGGTCGAGGAAGTGCCGGGCCCCCAGCGGCCACCAGACGTGGAGGTCCTTGGTGAGGAAGCTCGCGGTGACCATCCGGACCCGGTTGTGCATCCACCCCTCGGCGAGCAGCTGGCGCATCCCCGCGTCGACGAACGGGTAGCCCGTGCGGCCGGCGCGCCACGCCTCGATGGCGTCCTCCGGGGCGTCGTAGCGCATCCGCTCGAGGGCCGGGCGCAGGTCGCGCCAGGCGCTCGACGGGTGGTGCCAGAGCACGTCGGCGTAGAACTCGCGCCAGGCGAGCTCGGACTCGAACGTCGTCGGCCCGGACCCACCCGCCCCCGCCAGGTCCCCGAGCAGCGTCCGGGGGTGCACGACGCCGAGCTTGAGGTACGGCGAGAGCCGGGAGGTGCCGTCGAGGTCCGGGCGGTTGCGGTCGTCGGCGTAGCCGTCCAGCGCCCGGTCGCGCCAGGACCGCCAGCGTCGCAGGGCCGCCTCCTCCCCCGCCGGCGGCAGGTCGGGCAGACCGGATGCCGTCAGCGCCGCGTCGAGAGCGGCCGTCGCCTCGGCGTCGTTCCGGGCCCGCCGCAGGGGCAGGGACCGGGGCGCCGGTGCCGGCTCCGGCCATCCGTGCTCCCGCCACGCCCGGGAGAACGGGGTGAAGACCTTGTACGGCTCCCCCGACCCGCCGACGACGAGGCCGGGCCCGACGGCGTACGGCGTCCCCGTCTCGACCCAGTGGACGCCGGCCTCCGCGAGCCCGGCCGCCACCGCCTCGTCGCGGCGCCGACCGGCCGGCGTCGTCTCCCGGGTGACGTGCACCGAGGAGGCCCCGACCCGCGACGCCAGCTCGGGGATGACCCGCCGCGGGTCGCCGTGGAGCAGGGTCAGCTGACCGTCGAGGGACTCGTCGAGCGCCCGGAGGTTGGCGGCCAGCCACGCGCGCCGTACCGGCCCGCCGCCGTCCCAGAGCCGGGGGTCCACGACGAAGGCGACGACGAGGTCGCCTCCACCGGCCGCCTCGCGGGCGGCGAGCAGCGCTGGATGGTCGCGTCGGCGCAGGTCGCGGCGCAGCCAGAGCAGGGAGGTCATCGCGCGGGCACCACCTGTCAGCTGAGCCGGTCGAGGACCGGGGGAAGGAGGAAGAGCATCCCGAGCGACCAGGTGAGGTGGGTGACCGTCGGACCGAGGATGCCGCCGGTCACCCGCCGCTGGAGGCCGACGACGAGGCCGACGAGCGCGGCCGCGAGGACGAGCAGCGGGATGCCAGATGTCGCCGTCACGAGGGCGTACACCACCGTCGTCACGGCGACCGCGTGCCGCCGCCCCACGCCCGCGTAGAGGGCGCCCCGGAAGTACAGCTCCTCCGCGACGCCGTTGACGGCCGTGATGAGCGCGACTACGGCGAGGGAGCCGTACTCGGCATGGTCGAGCAGCTCCTGGACGGGGTTGCGCAGGAAGGGGATCCGCGCGACGACCACCGCGCCCAGGAGGAAGAGGACGAGGAGCATCCCGCCGAGCGCGAGGGACTGGACGACAGCGCGGCTGTGCCCGTGGCCGTCGCGAGTGTGGGCCCGACCCAGGTGCAGCGGACCCGACGCGAAGGCCCCCACCGTCCACACCGCGGCCAGCGCGATGGTCGCTACGTAGAAGAGGGTGTTGCCCGGCTCGATCCGCAGGGCCCACGCGAGGACCGCCGCCCCGACGAGCAGCGTGACGACGACGACCACCCGGCGTCGCCGGAAGGCCCAGTCCGGCTCGGTGTGGTCGCGCGGCACCGGGTCGACGAGGGCGGCGCGGAGGAACGACCGCAGCTCGGCGAGGACGTTCACGCCGGATGCCGCCTCACGTCGCCGCGGACCCGGACCCGCCCGAGGGCTCGGACCCGCTCGAGCCGCGGCGCCCGCCACCGGCCCAGTCGGGGTCCGCCGCGGTGACCCGCGCCGGGTCCACGGTCCCGGGCTCGGGCCGCGGGTCGGCGTCGTCTCCGGCGATGGCGTCCGTGACGGCCCGGTCGAAGCCGAGGGCTCCGCCGGGCGGCGGCCCGATGAGGGAGTCGACGTCGTCCTCGGAGCAGACGACCTCGTGGAGCAGGCTCTCGACGAGCGGCTTGGCGAGCCCGGTCGGCACCGGCGTGACGAAGCCGACCCACTGGCTGGCCAGCCACGGGGTGAGGACGGGCACCGAGAGGATGGTGCGCGGCAGCAGCCCCGCGAGCCGGGCGAAGCGGGTGATCATCTCGCGGTAGGTGAGCACCTCCGGCCCGCCGATGTCCAGGCTGCGGTTGACCTCGGGCGGCAGGTCAGCCGCCCCGACGAGGTAGTGCAGGACGTCGCGCACCGCGATCGGCTGGATCCGGTTGTCGAGCCACTTCGGGGCGACCATCACCGGCAGCCGGTTCGTCAGGTGCCGCAGCATCTCGAACGACGCCGACCCCGAGCCGAGGATGACCGCCGCCTGGAGGACCGCCGTCGGCACCCCGCTCGCCATGAGCAGGTCGCC
>DASSQJ010000238.1:0-2753 GCA_035702545.1 Phycicoccus sp. | reverse complement strand
ACGGGCCCTGCGAACGGTGCGAGGAGTGCCGACACCCGGTCGGCTGCCGCCGACTCCTCGATCGCCCGGGCAATCCGCGTGGGCAGCGGGACGGGGGTGTGGGTGCCGGGCACGAAGGAGGCGTCGGAGCTCGTCATTCCTGCGGGGTACCCGGTGCAGTGGGGTGCAAACGGCCCGCCCCGGTCGTCAAGGTCGTGCTGGAGCCGCACGCCCCGGCGGCCTGACCGCCAGGCGCAGGTCGGCGACGAGACCGGCCAGCGCCTCGTCCCGCTGCCTCGAGCGCAGGACGGCCGCCGGGTGCACCGTGGCGAGGACCCGGGCCGGCGCGTGGCCAGGGAGGCCCTCGGGCCACACCAGCTCCCGCCCCCGGTACGCCTCGACGGTGAACGCGGGCCCGTAGACGCTGCGCCCGGCGGTGGCCCCGAGGAGGATGACGGTTCGCGGCCGGACCGCGTCGAGCTCGGCGAGCAGCCAGGGCCGGCACTGGGCGACCTGCCAGCGGGTGGGGGTGCGGTGGATCCGCTTGTGCCCGCGGTCGACGTGGCGGAAGTGCTTGACGGCATTGGTCCGGAAGGCTGCCCGCGGGTCGATCCCGGCCTCGGTGAGGGCCTCGTCGAGGAGCCGTCCGGCCGGACCGACGAACGGCTCCCCGGAGACGTCCTCGCGATCGCCGGGCTGCTCGCCGACGAGCATGAGGTCGGCGTCGAAGGGCCCCGCCCCGGGGACGGCCTGGGTCGCGCCGGCGTGGAGGTCGCAGCCACGGCACGCTTGGAGCGCCGTCGCGAGGACGGGCACCTCGTGGTCGGGCGGGAGCCAGTGGCTGGCGTCGGGCCAGGCGGCGCGCTCCGCGGGGCTCGGCGCGGCCGTCACCCGGGGACTCCGGCCGCGTCGCCGGGCAGCACCAGCAGCCGGGAGTCGTCCCGGACGCGATGCCGTGTCGTCATGCGCACCTGCTACCCGGGGGGCGCCCCGGGTAACCCGTCCACGGCAGCGGCTCGCGCGCGCGACTCCGCCTCGGCTGCCCGCCGCCGCCGTCCCTCGGCGGCGTCGCGTGCGGTCCGGGCCGTGTCCTCCGCGGCGTGCGCCTGCCGCGCCGCCACCTCGGCGTCCTCGAGCCGGGCCCGGAGGTCCTCGACCCGTTGGTCGGCCTCGCGGCGGGCGCGCACGGCTGCGTGGACCGCCTCCTCGGCGTCGCGGGCCGCCTCGGCCGCCTCGCGTGCCGCTCGGGACGCGTCCTCGAGGCGTCGACGGGCGGCCTCCCGCCGGGGCGCGTCGTCGTCCGGTGCCGGTTCCTCGGGCGTCCGCGGCGGCGCGGAGGGGTGCCGCCGCGCGGGCGCCGTGCCCGTCCCGCCCGCGGGAACGAGGTCGGGGACGGCGAGGACGCGCTCGAGGTCGACGGGCTCCAGCCCCGTCGACGAGAAGGCGTCGACGAGCACCCCGGTGAGCAGCGCCCGCCCGGCCCGCTCGTCGACCATGGCGGCCCGGAGGGACTCCTCGACCTCGGCGAGGACCGGCGCCGCGACCCGCTGGCCGGTCGCCTCGGCGAGCCCGGCGCCGCGAGCGGCCACCGCCCGCGTCAGCTCCCGGCGCTGCCGGTCCAGGGCCCGCAGCTGGTCGGCTGCGAGCACGCCCACCGCGTCCCGGAGCCGGCCACCGAGCTCGACGACCGCCTCGAGCTCCTCACGGTCCTCGCGCGCGAGGAGGTTGAGGACCCAGCCGGCCGTCGTCGGGCGGCGGAGCCGCTTCACCTCGTCCGCGAGCTCCCGGTGACCCTCCGTGCGGGTACGCGCGGCGTACTCGTTGCGCGCGGCCGTGAACCCGTCGGGGCGGAGGCCGTAGAGCTCGCGTGCGGCGGTCGCGAGGTCCATCACCCCATGATGGCGGGACCGGACGGCTCCCAGTGCACCGTCTTGAGGACGACCATCTCGCGGAGCAGGTCCGGGCCGTCCCCTGCGCCACGACCGCTGTCGCGGCGCGGGTCCGCCGACCCTCCGGGGGCGCCGCCGAAGACCGCGTTGACCTTGACGGTGCCGACGTCGAGGGCGTCGACCGCCTCGAGCGCGTGCCGGGCGTCCGCGGTGAGCACCGTCGCCGCGAGGCCGTAGCGCCCGCCGGCGGCCCGGGCCAGCCCCTCCTGCCACGACTCGACGACCGCGACCGGGGCGACCGGTCCGAAGGTCTCCTCGCTCATGACGAGCATGTCGTCGGTGCAGTCGACGAGCACGGTCGGCGCATAGGCATGGGGGACCGCCCCCGACGGCCGCCCGCCCGTCAGCAGGCGGGCTCCCCGGGCGACGGCGTCGCGGACGTGCGCGTCGACCGTCCGCACGGCGCGCTCGTCGACGAGCGGAGGCATCGTCGTCCCCGGGTCACCGGGGTCACCGATGACGTGGGACTCGGCGCGCCGCACCAGGGCGTCGACGAACCGGTCGGCCACCGCGGCGTGGACGTACACCCGCTCGACGGACGTGCACAGCTGGCCCGCGTTGGCGAAGGCACCCAGGGCCACCTGCTCGGCGGCCCACTCCGGTTCGACCCCGGCGTCGACGACCACGGGGTCCTTGCCGCCGTTCTCGGTGACCGAGGCCGCGCCCCGACGGGCGCAGGCCAGCCGGACCGCGGCGCCGGCGGCGCTGCTCCCGACGTGGGCGACGAGGTCGACGCCCTCGTGCGCGGCGAGGGCGGCACCGGCATCCGCGTCGCCCTCGACGAGCCCCAGGACACCCTCCGGCAGGCAGGACGCGACGAGCTCG
>DASSQJ010000237.1:0-9090 GCA_035702545.1 Phycicoccus sp. | reverse complement strand
GGTCGGCCAACGCCATCACCGCCGCCAGCTCCGCGCCAGATGCATGGGCCAGCACCTCGTCGAGGCCCTCGAGCGCCTCCGCGGCAGCCTCCATCCAGGAGAGACGCTCCGCGAGGCCCATCGGCTGCTGCCCGTCCATGGATCCATGGTATACGAACACGTGTTCGAATACAAGACGGCGATCCACAGGGCAGTGGGAGAGGGGGAAGTCGGGGTGGACCGGCTCATGCGCGGGTGACCGCTCGCCCCGAGCGTCATCGGGGCGGTGTCGGGCGGCCCCGACCCGTCAGTCCTCGACCCAGTCGAAGGTCCGCTCGACCGCCTTGCGCCACCCGGCGTAGCCGTCGCGGCGCTGCTCATCGCTCCACGTCGGCTCCCACCGCTCGTCCTCGGCCCAGTTCGACCGCAGCTCGTCGGTGCCCGACCAGAACCCCGTGGCGAGACCCGCCGCGTACGCCGCCCCGAGCGCGGTCGTCTCGGCGACGACCGGGCGGGACACCGGGACGCCCAGGATGTCGGCCTGGAGCTGCATGCACAGCCGGTTGGCGGTGACCCCGCCGTCGACCTTGAGGGTGGTGAGCTCGACACCGGAGTCGGCGACCATCGCATCCGCGACGTCGCGGGACTGGTAGCAGATCGCCTCGAGCGTCGCCCGCGCCAGGTGGGCGTTGGTGTTGAAGCGCGAGAGCCCGACGATGGCCCCCCGGGCGTCGCTGCGCCAGTACGGGGCGAACAGGCCGCTGAAGGCCGGGACGAAGTACATCCCGCCGGTGTCCTCGACCTGGGCGGCCAGCCGCTCGACCTCGGAGGCGCCGCTGATGATGCCGAGCTGGTCCCGCAGCCACTGGACCGCGCTGCCGGTGACCGCGATCGACCCCTCGAGCGCGTAGACCGGGCGCGCGTCGCCGAACTGGTACGCGACCGTCGTCAGCAGCCCGTTCCGGCTGCGGACCAGCTCCTCCCCGGTGTTGAGGAGGAGGAAGTTGCCCGTGCCGTAGGTGTTCTTGGCCTCTCCCGGCTCGAAGCACACCTGGCCGACGGTTGCCGCCTGCTGGTCGCCGAGGACCCCCGCGATGGGCACCGTCGCCGTCCGCCGCTCGCCGGTGGTGGTGCCGTACGCCTCGGGGTGGCTGCTCGGCCGGATGGTGGGGAGCATCCGCCGGGGGATCCCGAAGAAGGAGAGCAGCTCGTCGTCCCAGTCGAGGGTCGTGAGGTCCATGAGCATCGTCCGGCTCGCGTTCGTCACGTCGGTGACGTGGACCCCGCCGTCGGGGCCGCCGGTGAGGTTCCACACGACCCAGGTGTCGGGGGTCCCGAAGAGGGCGTCACCCCGTTCGGCCGCCTCGCGCAGGCCGTCGACGTTCTCGAGCATCCACTGGACCTTGCCGGCCGAGAAGTACGTCGCTGGTGGCAGGCCGGCCTTCTCGCGGATGACGTCGCCGCGCCCGTCCGCCTCGAGGGCGCGCGCGATCGACGCGGTGCGGGTGTCCTGCCAGACGATCGCGTTGTGGAAAGGCCGCCCCGTGGTGCGGTCCCAGACGATCGCGGTCTCCCGCTGGTTCGTCACGCCGATGGCGGCCAGGTCGGTCCCGCCGATCCCGGCCCGGGTCAGGGCGGTCCCGATGACGGTCTGGGTGTGGTCCCAGATCTCGAGCGGGTCGTGCTCGACCCATCCGGCGCGGGGGAGGACCTGCTCGTGCTCGAGCTGGTGGCGCGCCACCTCCCGCCCGTCGTGGTCGAACACCATGAACCGGGTGCTCGTCGTGCCCTGGTCGACCGCGCCGATGAAGTCCGCCATGGCCCGAGCCTAGGACGGGGCGGCTGTGGGCAACGGCACGTCCCGGCCGGGTTCTCGCGGGGCGGGCGCCACGGGAGGATGGGCCGGACCGCGCACGGCGGCGCGGGCGGCATCGAGGCGAGGAGACACGACGTGCAGTTCGGGCGCAGCTACGAGGAGTTCGAGGTCGGTGCGACGTACAAGCACTGGCCGGGCAAGACGGTCACGGAGTACGACGACCACCTGTTCTGCCTGCTGACGATGAACCACCACCCACTCCACCTCGACAGCCACTACGCGGAGGAGACGACCCAGTTCGGGCGCAACGTCGTCGTCGGCAACTACGTCTACTCGATCCTCCTCGGGATGTCCGTGCCCGACATCTCGGGGAAGGCCATCGCCAACCTCGAGATCGAGTCGCTGCGCCACGTCGCGCCGACCTTCCACGGCGACACGCTCTACGGCGAGACGACCGTCCTCGACAAGTGGGAGAGCACGAGCAAGGACGACCGGGGCGTCGTCCACGTCGAGACGATCGGCTACAACCAGGACGGCAAGGTGGTCTGCATCTTCCGCCGCAAGGTGATGGTGCCGAAGCAGAGCTACCTCGAGGCCCGCGGTGGCGAGCAGCCCGGGAGGCCTGTGCCGCAGCCGGACCGGAACTGGCCCGGTCCGGCCTCGACCGGCGGATGACGGATGCGGGTCAGGGCCGCTCGGTGACGGTGCGGCCATCCTCGGTCCACGTGACGGAGACGTACGCCGACCCCGAGGCCCGCATCGGGGCGGTGTAGGTCGCCCACAGCACCGCCTTCCCGGTGCCGGGGAGGAGCGCCTTCGCCAGCGGGTGGGTCACCGTCGTGCTCGGCGAGGGAGTGAAGCGGCCGGGGGTGGCGGCTTCGGGAACCACCGCGACGAAGATGCCCGCGAGCCGGGCGCCGCTTCCGCCGGCACTCGACAGGACCGGGCGCCCGGAGCTGTTGCGCGTGCCGTCGAGCCGCATCAACGACGCGCTGCCCTCCCGGGAGAAGCTGCCGAACCGGTCGAGCGAGTCGGCGACGAAGACCGTCGTGCCCTCGTCGTCACCGAGCTCGACCGACGGGACGACGGCGCCGGTCTCGTCGTGAACCGTGCCGTCCTGACCCCGCCACAACAGGTGGCGCACCGCATCGGCGTCGCCGGCCTCGGCGAACCGGACGGCGAACGCCTGGCGTCCCGTCCCCGGCAGGGGGCTCGTGACAGTGGTGGAGGCGTGGCCGCCCTCGTCGGTGAGTGGGGTGACGAGCTGGAGCTGGGCCGCCTGGGCCGGCAGCACCCCGACGAGGACGTGGGAGTCGGCGCCGGCCGTGCCCCACGTCGACGCCAGCTGCGGGATGCCCTCCAGGCTCGACCCGCCCATGAGCTGCAGCCCGCCGTCGGGAGTGACTTCGGAGTAGACGAGATCCGGTGTGCGCGAAGGGTCCACGGTGACCGCGACCTGCCGGGGGCCGGGCACGTCGAGCGGTGCCCCGTCGGGGCTGGTGAGGTCGCTGAACGGGGCGAGCACTGCGGTGCCGGCGTGGCCCGTCGTGGCCGAGCGGGTTGCCGGGAGCGTCCGCTCGTCGGGGCCCTGCTGCGTGAGGACCGCCCAGCCGCCGACGCCGAGGACCAGCGTCGCGGCCGCAGTGGCCCCGACCGCTGCGGCCCGGCGCCGCCGCAGGACGCGGTGGCCGGTCCCGAGGACGGACTCGACGTCGACGGCGGACAGGGCCTCGGCCTCGGAGCGCGTGGCGTCGTGGAGCAGCATGCGAACGGTGTCCTCGAAGGTGTCGCGGGTCATCGGAGTCCCTCCTCGGAGGTGGACAGCTGGGACCGCAGGGTGGCGAGCCCGCGCGAGGCGGCGGACTTCACCGACCCCACGGAGATGTTGAGCAGGTCGGCGACGGCCTGCTCGGAGAGGTCGGAGTAGTAGCGCAGGACGACGACCCGCCGCTGCTGGTCCGGCAGCTGCGCGAGCAGCCGGACGACGAGGTCGCGGTCCTCGGTCCTGCCGTCGGCGGTGGCCGGAGCGTCGGGGGGATCGGCGAGGGAGACCTCGCCGTGACGCCGCCGCCACGTGTCGGTGCGCTCGTTGACGAGGACGCGCCGGGCGTAGGCGAGGGCCCCGTCCGGGCGGACCCGCGGCCAGGCGACGTAGGTCTTGACGAGCGCGGCCTGGACGAGGTCGTGCGCAGCATGGTGCTCGCCGGTGATCAGCCACGCGGTGCGCAGCAGCGCCGGCGACGCCTGCTCGGCGAATGCGGTGAACGCCGCGTCGCGCGCGGCCCGGCCCCTCGTCATCTGTCCCTCCAGGTGTCCCTCACACCCTCTCCTACGCTGCAGCCGCCGGAAGGGTTGCCTCGCCGAGGGACCTTTCTCGCCGCCACTACGCTTCGGCTGTGATCGACCTGCACACCCACTCGAACGCGAGCGACGGCACCGAGCCGCCCGCGCTCGTGGTCCGGCAGGCGGTCCGGGCGGGCCTGACCGCGGTGGCGCTCACCGACCACGACACGACCACCGGGTGGGAGGAGGCGGCCGACGAGGCGCGCCGGACGGGCATCGTCCTCGTCCCCGGCATCGAGGTGTCCTGCTCGCGGCGGGGCCGGTCGGTCCACCTGCTCGCCTACCTGCCTGACCCGGAGCATCCCGGGCTCGTGGGGGAGCTGCGGCGGGCGAGGAGCAGCCGGGACACCCGGCTGGACCGGATGGTGGCCCGGATGGCGGCCGACGGCATCCCCGTGAGCGTCGAGGCCGTCCGCGCGCAGGTCGAGCCCGGGGCCACGGCGGGTCGTCCGCACATCGCCGACGCCCTCGTCGAGGCCGGGGTCGTCGTGGACCGGCGCGAGGCGTTCGACAGGTGGCTGGGGAACGACGGACCGTACTACGTCGGGCACTACGCGCCGGACCCGGTGCGTGCCGTCGAGGTGGTGCGGGCAGCCGGCGGCGTCGCCGTCGTCGCGCACCCGCACTCGGTCACGCGCGGCCGCGTCGTGTCGGACTCGCTCCTCGAGGAGATGGCCGACGCCGGGATGGCGGGCATCGAGGTGCGCCACCGGGACCACACCCCCGAGGCGCAGCGGCACCTGGCCGACCTCGCCCGCGCCCTGGACCTGTTCGTGACCGGTGCCAGCGACTACCACGGCGAGGGCAAGCCGAACCGGTTGGGGGAGAACACGACCGATCCGGAGGTGCTCGTGGAGATCGAGGCCTCGGCGACCGGTACGTGGGTGGTCCGCCCCTGATCCGGTTCGAGGAGACGACCTTCACGACGACCTTCCCGCCGGGACCGGGAGACGCGGACCGGCCTGCGGACCCCGGTTCTCCGGTCCGCCCCGCGCCCGTACGGTGAACGTGTGCCGACCGCGACCGACCGCCCCGACGAGTACGTCCTCCTCCTCTCCTGCCCGGACCAGCGCGGCATCGTCGCGACGGTGACGGCGCTGCTCTTCGAGCAGGGGGCGAACATCGAGGAGAGCCAGCAGTTCGACGACGTGCGGACCGACCAGTTCTTCATGCGCATCCGCTTCTCCACCACCGCGGGAGCGACCTCCCTCGAGCAGTGGCAGGAGTGGTTCGCGCCGGTGGCGGAGCGCTACGGGATGGAGTGGTCGGTGCGCGACGCGCGGACCCCGTACCGGGCGGTGGTCCTCGTGAGCCGCTTCGGCCACTGCCTCAACGACCTGCTCTTCCGGTGGCGGTCCGGGGCGCTCAACATCGACGTCCCGGCGATCGTCTCCAACCACCCCGACCTGGAGCTGCTCGCGCGCTCGTACGGGGTGCCGTACCACCACGTCCCCGTGACGTCGGCGACCAAGCCGGAGGCCGAGGCGGCACTCCGGGAGGTGCTGGCCCAGCACGGTGCCGACCTCGTGGTGCTCGCCCGCTACATGCAGGTGCTGTCCGACGACCTCACCCGCGACCTCGCCGGGCGGGTCATCAACATCCACCACTCGTTCCTGCCGTCGTTCAAGGGCGCCAAGCCCTACCACCAGGCGTTCGAGCGGGGGGTCAAGCTCGTCGGCGCGACGGCCCACTACGTGACGGCGGACCTCGACGAGGGGCCGATCATCGAGCAGGACGTCGTGCGCGCCGACCACCGGATGACGCCGGAGGAGCTCGTGCGGGCCGGCGAGGAGGTCGAGTCCCGCGTCCTCGCCCGCGCCGTGAAGTGGCACAGCGAGTCGCGGATCCTCCTCAACGGCAGCCGGACGGTCGTCTTCAGCTGAGCTCGGCGCCGGGGGGACGGGGACTTGCCGGGGGACGGGAACCTTCAGCGGCGGACGGCAACGGTTCCGTGCGCCCGCTGAAGGTTCCGGCATCCGGAGAGAAAGCTGCCGGGGGTCAGGGGAGGCGGTGGCGCAGGTGCACGTGGGGCACGTGCAGGTGCGGCACGCGCAGCCGCCAGCCGTGCGGCTCGCGCTGCGGCTGGCGGCGCTGTTCGTGGGTCCGCAGCTCGCGGGGGGTCAGGGATGCGGCGATGCCGGGGGTGATCATCTTCATGTCGGAGAGGAGCACCCGGTGGGCGGACTGATACTTCGCGGCGGTCAGCCCGAGGCGCCCTCCCGCGGCGTCGCGGCGTGGCCGGGCCGGCCGGGCGTCCGCCTGTCCTCCTTCATCTCCGCCTCGAAGACGTGGCGACGGCCCCTGGCGAGATCCTCGCGCGCCCGACGCTCGTGCTCGCGGAAGGTGGCGTAGTAGCCGTCGTCGTACTCCTCGACGACCTGGAAGGACCACCGGCCGGCGAGGACGTTGCGGCCGACGAGGTCGGCCTCGATCCGGTCGGCGAGCTCGGCGTGGCCGGCGGAGCGCAGCTGCTCGACGGCGTCGCCCAGGGTCAGGTCTGCGGTGCCGCAGCGGCGGTGGAAGGCGTAGAGGTGCCCGCGGGCCTCCTCGACGACCTCGAGCGCCTCGGAGAGCCGGCCGAGGGCCGCGATCGTGGCGTCGGAGGTGCCGGGCGGGCGCGCGTGTTCGTCGTCGAGGGACATCCACCCACCGTAGGTCGGGGGAGGGGGCTGTGGAGAACTCCGCGGCCCCCTGTGGCATCCCGGGCAGGCTCGGGGGATGACCTTCGACGACCTCCCCGACTCCTGGTCCGACCTGCCCCTCGACACCCCGGGCCTCGCCGCCGACCTCGCCGACCTCTTCGTGTCCGTCGCCGACCGCGAGGCCGGGTGCGTCGCCCTGCTCCTCACGGATGCGGGGCGCCGCCTCGCCCAGCCGGTCGTCATCAACGACGTGCCGCCCGACGCCGACACGCGTCCCCTCACCGATTTCCTCACCGGGCTCGCCGCCACCCTGAGGGCGGCCCACGGTGCGCTCGTCCTCGTCCGGGGGCGGCCCGGCCGAGTCCTGCTCACGGACGACGACCGGCGCTGGCACGAGCTGGTCCTCGCGACGTGCCGCCGCGAGGAGGTGCCGGTCCTCGGTGCCTACCTCGCGACCCCCGCCGTCGTCCGGACCTTCCCCGGGGCGCTGGGCGAGGACGACCTCGCCTCGTGAGGTGGCTCAGGGCCGACGCCGCCGGTGCGCGGCCGCCTTGACCCGGTTCTGGCACCGCGTCGAGCAGAACCGGCGGTGCGCGTTGCGGGAGCGGTCGACCCAGACCCGGTCGCACGCCGGCGCGGCGCACACCCCCATCCGCGACCCCAGGTCCCCGCCGATCGCCATGGCGAGCCCCGCGGCGAGCCCGGCGGCCCAGCCGCGGGTGAACGAGGTGTCGGGCCCGTGGAAGTGGATCGACCAGCCCCCGTCCTCGTCGCGGTCCAGCTCGGGATGGGCGCCGGTCCGCCGGAGGAGCTCGTTGACGGCAGCCGCCGCGCGGTCCTCGTCCCCCGCGTCGAGGGCCTCGAAGACCCGGCGCACCTCGAGCGCCTCGTCCCGCACGGCCCGGACCTCCGCGGCGCTCGGCCGCGGGTCGTAGCCCTCGGCCCGGACGGCGCCCACCACGGCGGCGCGCAGCTCCTCGCCCTGGGGGGCGGGGTGCGGTCGGCCGCCGTCCTCACCCGGTGTGACGGCGTTGACGAGACGGACCGCCGTCGTGAGCAGCCGGTCCACGTGACTGTTGAAATGCATGGCAACGGTTACCTAGGGTCGAGGGATGTCACTGCTCACCAAGCCTACGTCAGTCATGGTGGTTCTCCTCGCGGCGCGGGTCGTCAACCGCCTCGGCGGGGCGGGGATGGGGTTCCTCGGGGTCCGGCTGACCCGCGACCTCGGCGTGCCGCTCGCGACGACCGCCGGCGTCCTCGCGGCCTTCGGCGCGTGCACCATTCCCTCGCGGATCCTCGGGGGTGTGCTCACCGCGCGCCGGGGTGCGCGGACCGCCCTCGTCGTCGGCCTCCTCGCCGCCGCGGTGGCCCAGGCCGTCATCGCCGTCGCCGGCTCCGTCGAGGTGGTCGTCGCCGGCGTGCTCCTCCTCGGCCTCGCCTACGAGGTCGTGGAGCCGGCGACCCAGACCGCGGTCGCCATCGGCGCCGACCCGGCCCGGCGCGCGTCGCAGTTCTCCCTCCTCTGGGCCTCGGTGTCGGTGGCGGGCGTCGCGGCAGGGGTCCTCGCCGCCCTCGTCACCCGGTGGGGCGTCGGGCCCCTCTTCGCGCTCGACGCCCTGACGAGCCTCCTCGCCGCCGTCATCGTCGCCGCGCTGCTGCCGGCCCTCCCGGCGGCCCGGGTGCCACGGGCCTGGCGGGCGGCCCTCGGCCGCCGCCTCCTCGCGTGGACGGCGCTGTGCAGCATCCCCTCGACCGTCGTCATGGTCGTCGTCCTCATGCTGCCGGTCGCGGTCGAGCGCTCCGGTCGGCCGCCGTCGACGACCGCGTGGCTGCTCGCCGGCGCCGCGGCCTCGGCGCTCCTGACCCAACGGCTGCTCGCACGCTTCGAGCCGGCGGTCCCCGCGCGCACGGTCCTCGCCGCGGGGTACGCGCTCCTCGGGGTGGCGCTCGGGGTCTGGGCGGTCGGCGGGGCGGCGGCCCTCGTCGTCGGAGCCGTCCTCGAGGGGGCGGCCGGGACCCTCGTCGTCGGCACCCAGCAGGCCGTGGCTGCCCGGCTGGCTCCCCGGGGGGCCGAGGCCGGCGTCATGACCGTCCAGGGCCTCGCGTGGGGCGTCGCGACCGTCCTCGCGCCCGTCGTCGGCGGCGTCCTCCTGGCCCGGGGGGAGCGGACCCTGTGGCTCGCCTGCGCCGGCGTGGCGCTCGCGCTCGCCCTCGGCCACGTCGGCGCGGGTTCCCAGCGTGGCCGAGCGGACCACCCGTCCCCGGAACCTTCGGCCGTCGGGCCCGAACCCTCAGCTGCCGGGCGGA
>DASSQJ010000236.1:0-3660 GCA_035702545.1 Phycicoccus sp. | reverse complement strand
CCAGTCCCGGCGCGTCGAGGCGCTTCCACACGTCGTGGCGCAGGCACTCTGCGGCGAGGAGGTCCTTCTCGGTGTAGAGCCGGCGCAGCCGCTCCCCCCGCTCGGTGACGACCGTGCCGCCGTCGGCGAGGTAACCGACCGCCTCGAGCGCCTCGCAGATCCGGTCGAAGGTCCGGGCGACGGTGTTGGTGCGCCCCTCGACGCGGCGCTGGAGGCCGACCGTCTCGCGCTTGAGGCGCCACCACCGCTCGGCCCAGCGGGCGTGCGTCTCCCGGTCCGGGCACGCGTGGCAGGGGTGCCCGCGCAGCTCGACGCGCAGCCGCTCCACGCGCTCGGTGTCGGCCACGACCGGGTCCTCGCGCCGATCCCGGCGCGACGGTGCGTCCTCGAACCCGCGCGGGACCGCGATCCGCAGCGAGGTCGCGAGGTCGCGGCGCGACTTGGGCGACTTGGGGTTGAAGTGCGAGGGGACCTTGACCGTCGTCAGCGCCTCCACCGGCTCGGGGACGTCGACGAGCGTGAGCCGCCGGAACTGCTTGTCCTCGGTGACGACGCCCGGCCCGGTGGGGGCGCCCTTCGCGGTCCGCGCCGGCTGGACGACGACCGCCCACCCGGCCCGGCGGCCGGCGGGGATGCGGATGACGTCGCCGACCCGCAGCGCCTCGAGCGAGACCGCCGCCTCGGCACGCCTCGAGGCGGCCCGGGCGCGGCGGCCCTCCTTCTCGGCGTCGGCGAGCTCGCGGCGCAGCCGGGCGTACTCGCGGAAGTCGCCGAGCTCGCAGTGCATCGCCTCGGCGTAGCCCTCGAGGCCCTCCTCGTTGCGGCGCACCTGGGTGGCCAGCCCGACGACGGCCCGGTCGGCCTGGAACTGGGCGAAGGAGGTCTCGAGGATCTCGCGCGCGACCTCCCGGCCCACCTGCGCGACGAGGTTGACCGCCATGTTGTACGTGGGCCGGAAGCTCGACCGGAGCGGGTACGTGCGCGTCGAGGCGAGCCCGCCGACCGCCATCGGGTCCATCCCCCGGTTCCACTGGACGACCGCGTGGCCCTCGACGTCGATCCCGCGCCGTCCGGCTCGCCCGGTGAGCTGGGTGTACTCCGCGGGCGTGACGTCGACGTGCGCCTCGCCGTTGAACTTGACGAGCTTCTCGAGGACGACGGTCCGGGCCGGCATGTTGATGCCGAGGGCGAGCGTCTCGGTCGCGAAGACCGCCCGGATCTGCGCGGTGGTGAAGAGCTCCTCGACGATCTCCCGGAAGAGCGGGAGCATCCCGGCGTGGTGGGCGGCGAAGCCGCGCGAGAGCCCCTCGACGAAGTCCCAGTAGCCGAGGACACCGAGGTCCTCGTCGGCGAGGGCCTCGACGCGCTCCTCGACGAGCCGCCGGATGCGCAGGCCCTCGCGCTCGGTGACGAGCCGGGTACCGGCCGCGAGCAGCTGCCCGACCGCCGCCTCGCAACCGACCCTGCTGAAGATGAACGTGATGGCCGGCAGCAGGCCGTCCCGGTCGAGCTCCTCGACGACCTCCGCACGCGTCGCGCCACCGCCCGGTCGACCACCGCGGGCGAACCCCCGGCCACCCGCTCCACCCCCGGGACCCCGTGGCGCGCTGCGGTCCCGCCGCCCCCGGCCGCCCCGGCCCCGCTCACCGCGAGGGGCCGAGTCCTCGAACCTGCCGCGCTGCTCGGCGGACCGGATGGCGTGGAGCAGGTCGGGGTTGACCCGGTTCCCCGCGAAGAGGTCGAACATCGTCGTGCCGACGAGCATGTGCTGGAAGAGGGGCACCGGCCGGTGCTCGGAGACGACGACCTCGTGGTTGCCCCGGACCTCGGCGAGCCAGTCGCCGAACTCCTCGGCGTTGCTGACGGTCGCGGAGAGGGAGACGACCTGGACGTGCTCCGGGAGGTGGATGATGACCTCCTCCCACACCGCGCCCCGGAACCGGTCGGCGAGGTAGTGGACCTCGTCCATCACGACGAAGCCGAGGCCGGAGAGCGTGCTCGAGCCGGCGTACATCATGTTGCGGAGCACCTCGGTCGTCATGACGACGACCGGGGCCTCGCCGTTGACCGAGGAGTCACCGGTGAGCAGGCCGACCCGCTCGGCGCCGTGCTGGCGGACCAGGTCGTGGTACTTCTGGTTCGACAGCGCCTTGATCGGCGTCGTGTAGAACGCCTTGCGGCCGGTCGCGAGGGCGAGGTGGACGGCGAACTCGCCGACGATCGTCTTGCCGGCCCCGGTCGGGGCGGCGACGAGGACACCCTTGCCCTCCTCGACGGCCTCGCAGGCGCGGACCTGGAAGTCGTCGAGCGGGAAGTCGAGGCCCTCGGTGAACCGGCCGAGCTCGGAGCGCGTCCGACGGTTCCGGGCCGCGGCGGCGGCGTACCGCTCGGCGGGGCTGGGCATGCGGTCAGGCTACGTCAGCGATCAGGCGAGGACGGTCAGCGCGCCCGGGACCGCCTCGAGCGTCACGGGCAGCGGCGCGAACCGCTCGCCGTCGGCGTAGGAGACGATCCCCGTCGCCTGGAGGCGGACCGTCCGGGCCCGGTGCACGTCGACCGCCGGGTGGCTCACGTGGGCCCCGGAGAACACCTTGGGGAAGACGCGCAGGAACTCGTGCGTGGGGATCCGGTTCAGCACGAGGACGTCGAGGAGCCCGTCCTCGAAGGACGCGTCGGGGGTCACCCGCATCCCGCCCCCGTACGCCGGGCCGTTTCCGACGGCGACGAGCATCGCCTCGGTCTCGACCCGCTCCCCGTCGAGCTCGAGCAGGTACGGGATGGGGCGGAAGACCGGCAGCTCGCGCAGGAGCGCGAGGTTGTAGCGCATCGGTCCCTTGGGCCAGCGCCACTGGTTCGCGCGCTCGTTGACGACGGCGTCGAACCCCGCGGCGAGCACCCCGAGGAACCACCGCGGCGGTCCCGCCGGGTCGAGGTACCGGGCGACGTCGACGGAGCGGGTGCGGCCGCCGAGGATCCGCTCGACGGCCTTGCCGGCGTCGCGGACCGGCAGGCCGAGCTCGCGGGCGATGTCGTTGCCGGTCCCCGCGGCGATGACCCCGAGCGGGACGCCGGTGCCGGCGCAGAGGTTCGCCCCGAGGTGGACCATCCCGTCGCCCCCGGCGACGACGAGGGCGTCGACGGCCCCGGCGGCGATGGCGGCCGCGCCCTTCTCGCTCGCGCCCCGCGCGTCCGCCGCGCTGAGGTCGACGATCTCGGCACCCGCGGCCCGCAGCAGGGTCAGCGCCTCGGTGCCGACCCGTGCCCCGGTGTTCTTGCCCGACGTCGGGTTCACGATGAGCCCCAGCCGCGTCGCCATGGCGCGAAGGCTATCCCCCTCTGGGTGCCGGCCACCGAGAGTGGGAGCCTTGGGGGGTGGACGCTGTCTTCCAGCTGCTCGCCGACGCCCCCCTGCTCCTCCTCGCCCTGCTCCTCGCGCTCGGTGCCGCACTCGGCGCGGTGCGGGTCGGCGGGGTGCACCTGGGGCCGGCCGCCGTGCTCTTCACGGCGCTCGGGCTCTCGGCCTGGGCGGTCTCGAACAGCATCAAGCTCGACATCCCCGAGGTGGTCGGCACGTTCGGGCTCGTCCTCTTCACGTACACCGTCGGGGTGGTCGCCGGTCCCCAGTTCTTCGCCTCGCTGCGCCGCGGCTGGCTGCCGATG
>DASSQJ010000235.1:0-5966 GCA_035702545.1 Phycicoccus sp. | reverse complement strand
CCCGCGGCGACCAGTGCGACAACTGCGGCAACCAGCTCGACCCGACCGACCTCATCGACCCCCGCAGCCGCATCAACGGGGAGACGCCCGAGTTCGTCGAGACCCAGCACTTCCTCCTCGACCTCCCCGCCCTCGCCGACGCCCTGCGTGCCTGGCTCGAGGAGCGCGAGGCGTCCGGGACCTGGCGGCCCAACGTCATCAGGTTCAGCCTCAACATCCTCGACGACATCCGCCCGCGGGCGATGACCCGCGACATCGACTGGGGCATCCCGGTCCCGCTCGACGGCTGGCGCGACCTGCCGACCAAGCGCCTCTACGTGTGGTTCGACGCCGTCATCGGCTACCTCTCGGCCTCGGTCGAGTGGGCGCGCCGCGTCGGCGAGCCCGAGCGCTGGCGGGAGTGGTGGAACGACCCCGAGGCGCTGTCGTACTACTTCATGGGCAAGGACAACATCACCTTCCACTCCCAGATCTGGCCGGCAGAGCTCCTCGGCTACGCCGGGAAGGGTTCTCGTGGAGGCGAGCCGGGCGTCTACGGCGAGCTCAACCTCCCGACGGAGGTCGTCTCCAGCGAGTACCTGACGATGGAGGGCCGGCAGTTCTCCACGTCGCGGGGGTACACGATCCTCGTCCGCGACGTCCTCGACCGGTACGGCCCCGACGGCATCCGCTACTTCATCTGCGCGGCCGGCCCCGAGAGCCAGGACGCCAACTTCACGTGGCGGGAGTTCGTGCAGCGCAACAACTCCGAGCTCGTCGCCGGATGGGGGAACCTCGTCTCCCGCACGGCCGCGATGGTCGCGAAGAACTTCGGCGAGATCCCGCAGCCGGGGCCGCTCGAGCCGGTCGACGAGGAGGTGCGCGCGGCCGTGCTCGCCGGCTTCGACGCCGTCGGCGGGCTCCTCGAGCGCCACCGCCAGAAGGCGGCCATCGCCGAGGCGATGCGGGTCGTCGGCGAGGTCAACGCCTACGTCTCCAGGACCGAGCCGTTCAAGCTCAAGGGGGACGACCAGCGCGAGCGCCTCGCGACCGTCCTCCACACGCTCGTCCAGTGCGTCTCCGACCTCAACACGATCCTCGCTCCGTTCCTCCCGCACGCCGCCAACCGGGTGCACGCGGTCCTCGGCGGCGACGGCGAGCTCATGCCGATGCCCCGGCTGCAGACGGTCGAGGGGCTCGACACCGCGGACGAGGGCCGCCGCTACCCCGTCATCACCGGCGACTACTCGTCCACCCCGCGCTGGGAGTCGCGCCCCGTCCGCGTCGGGACGCCGATCGCCAAGCCCGCCCCCGTCTTCGCCAAGCTCGACGAGTCGGTCGTCGACGAGGAGCTCGCGCGGGCCGGGAAGGCCTGACCCGGATGTCCTCGCAGCCGAGCAGGCGAGGAGCTCCGGAACCACCGGACCCGCTGCCGATCCCGGTCGTGGACAACCACACCCACCTCGACATCAGCCGGGAGGGGGAGGCGGTCTCGGTGGCCGACCTGGCGCCGGTCCTGCGGGCCGCGGCGGCGGTCGGCGTCGACCGGGTCGTCCAGGTCGGCTGCGACGTGCCCGGTGCGGAGTTCGCGGTCGAGGCGGCGGCCACGTACCCCGCGGTCCTCGCCGGCGTCGCCGTCCACCCGAACGAGGCGCCGGCCCTGGCGGCCCGGGGCGAGCTCGACGCCGCGGTGGCGCGGATCGAGGAGCTGGCGCGGCACCCGCGCGCCAGGGTCGTCGGGGAGACCGGCCTCGACTACTACCGCACCGGGCCGGACGGCGTTGCCGCGCAGCAGGAGTCGTTCCGGCACCACGTCGAGGTCGCCAAGCGACTCGACCGGACCCTGCAGATCCACGACCGCGACAGCCACGACGACGTCCTGCGGGTCCTCGCCGAGGAAGGGGCGCCGGAGCGGACCGTCATGCACTGCTTCTCGGGTGACCTCGAGATGGCCCGCGAGTGCGCCCGGCGCGGCTACCACCTCTCCTTCGCGGGGACCGTGACCTTCAAGAACGCCAAGGGCCTGCGCGACGCCCTCGCCGTCACACCCCTCGAGCTCGTCCTCGTCGAGACCGATGCGCCGTACCTCACCCCCCACCCCTGGCGCGGCGCCAGCAACAGCCCGAGCCTGATGCCCCTCACCGTGCGCGTGATGGCGACCGTCCTCGGCGTGGCGGTGCCGACGCTGTGCGAGGCGCTCAGCGAGAACGCCGAGCGGCTCTACGGGCCGTGGTGACGGCCTGTGGTCGGCGCACGAGCCGGATGTGCGGCACCTCACGTCACAGATGTGACGCATGTGGCGGATGAGGCCGATGGGGCGGGCCGACACCACCATCGTCGTTACCGAAATTTGACCATCGGGGCTCGAGCCTGCACGGTAGAGGGCGAACGGCCGGGGTCGGAACGCCCCGGACGCCATGCGTGACCGGCCCTTCGGCACCGTCGCCGGAGGGCTCGCGCCGCGCACGGACCCCTCCGGGGGCCCGGCCCGAAGGGGCTGACGTCCGGCGACCGGTGCCCGGAACGCACGACCCTGGAGATCTCTTGCTGTCCCGTCCCCTCCGGTACGCCGCCCACGGCGCCGCCGCCCTCGTCGTCGCCGCCGGCTCGGTCGGTGTGGCCCACTACGACAAGGCCGTGGCCCTCACCGTCGACGGCACCCCCACCTCCGTCCACGTCTTCGGCTCCACCGTCGCTGACGCCCTCGACAAGCAGGGCATCACGATCGGCGAGCACGACGTCGTCGTCCCGTCGCTGGGAACCCCGATCGAGGACGGGGACCGCATCTCCGTCCGGTACGGCCGCAAGCTCACCGTCACCGTCAACGGCGTGACGAAGGAGTACTGGACGACCGCGACCACCGTCGACTCCGCGCTCCAGGACATCGGCATCCGCGCCGACGACGCCGTCCTCACCGCGTCCCGCTCGCAGGCCCTCGGCCGGCAGGGCCTCGCGCTCGCCGTCACGACCCCCAAGCAGGTCACCGTCACCGTCGACGGTCGGACCCGGACGGTCACGTCCGCGGCCCCGAACGTCGCCGGCATGCTCGGTGCGCTCGGTGTCAACCGGTCCGCGGCCGACATCGTCGCCCCGGGGCTCGACACCCCGGTGACCGCGGGGATGAAGGTCGTCGTCAAGCGCGTCGTCACGAAGAAGGAGACGACGACCGAGGCCGTCCCGTACCGGACCACCAAGCAGAACGACGCGACCCTCGCCAAGGGCCAGACCAAGGTCGTCACCCCCGGCAAGTCCGGCACGAAGCGGGTCGTCCGGGAGAACGTCTACGTCGACGGCAAGCTCGACGCCGCCACGTCGCGCGTCCTGACCGAGAAGGTGCTCACCGCGCCGGTCGACGCCGTCGTCAAGGTCGGCACGAAGTCGACCCCCGCCCCGAGCGCCGGCAACACCTCCGGGGCGGGCATCAACCTCGCCAACGCCGCGATGTGGGACCGCATCGCCCAGTGCGAGTCCGGCGGCAACTGGCACATCAACACCGGGAACGGCTACTACGGCGGCCTGCAGTTCTCCTCGTCCTCCTGGCTCGCGAACGGTGGCGCCGACTTCGCGCCCCGCGCCGACCTGGCCTCCCGCGAGGAGCAGATCACCGTCGCGAACCGGTACTACGCCAAGGCGGGGCTGGGCCCCTGGGGCTGCGCAGGCGCCGCCTGACGACCACCCGCCCGGCCCTCGGGCCAAGTTCGGGGTGACCGTGAAGACCCCCGCTGGGCAGCGACTTCATGACGTTGCCCAGCGGGGGTTTTCGGCGTGACCCCGAACTGCCCAATGGACGGGACGGGGCGGATGGCGGGGTGGCTAGGGTGAGCCGCGTGACGGACGACGAGGCGCCCGCGCTGCTCGGTGCCGGTGAGGTGCGGGAGCTCGCCACGCGGCACGGCATCCGGCCGACGAAGCAGTGGGGGCAGAACTTCGTCGTCGACGGCAACACCGTGCGCCGCATCGTCCGGGTCGCCGGCGTCGGCGCCGACGACGTCGTCGTCGAGGTCGGGCCGGGGCTGGGGAGCCTCACCCTCGCCCTCCTGCCGGTCGTCCGACGGGTCGTCGCGGTAGAGGTCGACCCGGTCCTCGCCGCAGCCCTGCCGGACACCGTCGCGGCGCACGCCCCCGGGCTCGCCGACCGACTCGTCGTGGTCCACGCGGATGCCCTGGCCGTCGCCGGGCTGCCGGGGCCGCCGCCCACCGCCCTCGTCGCGAACCTGCCGTACAACGTCTCGGTGCCGGTCGTCCTCCGCCTGCTCGAACGCTTCCCGACCCTCGCGACCGTGCTCGTCATGGTCCAGCTCGAGGTCGCCGAGCGGCTCGCCGCGGCACCCGGCTCGCGCACGTACGGCGTCCCGAGCGTCAAGGCGGCCTGGTACGCCGACGTCCGGCTCGCCGGCCAGGTCCCGCGGAGCGTGTTCTGGCCGGTGCCCAACGTCGACTCCGGTCTCGTCGCGATGACCCGCCGCGAGCCTCCACCGTCGACCGCCACCCGCGAGGAGGTCTTCCGCGTCGTCGACGCGGCCTTCGCCCAGCGCCGCAAGACCCTGCGCGCAGCCCTCGCCGGTTGGGCGGGCTCGCCGGCCGCCGCGGAGGCCGCGCTCGTCGCCGCCGGCGTCGACCCCCGCACCCGGGGTGAGCAGCTCGACGTCGCGGCGTTCGCGCGGATCGCCTCGGCGGGAACCCGGCCGCGCTCTGACTAGGGTGACACCATGACGTCGGCCCCGCTCGTGCCCGGTCCGGTCACCGTGCGCGTCCCGGCCAAGGTCAACCTCGAGCTGCTCGTCGGCCCGTGCCGCGAGGACGGCTACCACTCGCTCGCCACGGTCTACCAGGCGGTCAGCCTCTACGACGACGTCACGGTCGCCGTCGCCGACTCCTGGGGGGTGAGCGTCAGTGGGCCGATGGCCGGGCTCGTGCCGTCCGGGACCGACAACATCGCCCTCCGGGCCGCCGGTCTGCTCCACGACCGCTACGACGGGGACCCGGTCCACGTGAGCATCCGCAAGGGCATCCCGGTCGCCGGCGGGATGGCGGGGGGCTCGGCCGACGCCGCCGCGACCCTCGTCGCCCTCGACCACCTCTGGGAGCTCGGGCTCGACCGCGACGAGCTCGAGGAGGTCGCCGCCGACCTCGGCAGCGACGTCCCGTTCCTCATCGCCGGGGGCACGGCCGTCGGCAGCGGGCGGGGGGAGCTCCTCGCCCCGGTCCTGGCCCGGGGGAGCTACCACTGGGTGTTCGCCCTCTCCGAGGAGGGGCTGTCCACGCCGACGGTCTACGCCGAGTGCGACCGCCTCCGCGGGGACGCCGAGGTGCCCGAACCCGTCGCCAACCCCGCCCTCATGGCGGCGCTGCGCACCGGTGACCCGCGCGAGCTGGCGCCCCAGCTCGCCAACGACCTCCAGGAGGCGGCGATCTCGCTGCGCCCCGGGCTCGGTGAGATCCTCGCCTCCGGGATGGAGTACGGCGCCCTCGGCGGGGTGGTGTCCGGGTCCGGGCCGACCGTCGCCTTCCTCGTCGACGACAACGAGGCGGGGATCGACCTCGCCGTGGCCCTCACGGCGAGCGGCGTCGTCCGGGACGTGCGGCGGGCGAGCGGCCCGGTGCACGGGGCCCACGTCATCCCCCACCGGGTCGACTGACCCCGTGGCCAACCTCGTCTCGGTGGAGCGCGCCGGTCTCGCGCTGGGGACGGCCCACGTCCTCGACGGGGTGTCGCTCGGCGTCGGCGGGGGCGACCGGATCGGGGTCGTCGGGCGGAACGGCGGCGGCAAGACGACCCTCCTCCGGGTCCTCGCCGGGGTCCTCGGCGTCGACGAGGGACGCGTCGCGCGTACCGGCGGCCTGACGACGGGCCTGCTGAGCCAGGAGGACACCCTCCCGCCCGGGTCGACGGTCGCCGAGGCGGTCCTCGGCGACCTCGCCGACCACGAGTGGGCGGCGGACCCACGGGTCCGGGACGTGCTCACCGGCCTGCTCGGCGGCCTCGA
>DASSQJ010000234.1:0-4058 GCA_035702545.1 Phycicoccus sp. | reverse complement strand
TCGAGGGGCGCTCCGGGGGGCTCACCGTCGAGGGCTACCCCGCCCTGGTCGACGAGGGCACCAGCGTCGCCCTGCGCGTGCTGCCCGACCGGGGCGAGGCGCAGGCCAGCCACCGACGCGGCGTGCGCCCGGACCGCGGTGAGCGCCGCCTCGAAGTCGGCCTCGGTCCGGACCGGTCCGCGCACGTGCTCCGCGACGATGTCGTCGACCGCGGCGTCGAGGCAGTCCTGGAGGAGCGCGGGCACCGAGCCGTGCGGGTTGTCGGCGAGGGCGAGCTTCTGGGCGTTGGTCAGCCGCGCGAGGACCCGCTTCCACGGAGCGCTCGTGCCCAGGAGCAGCAGCCGCCGGACCCCGGCCCGGTGCGCAGCCGCCGCCGACCCGGCGTCCGGCAGCACCCGGAGCCCGACCGACGCGCCCTCGTCGACGAGGGCCGGGAAGCCGACGACGACCTGGCCGCCGGCCCGGCCCTCCCACCGCTCGGGCACGGTGCCGACGGTCCACGACGTCAGGCCGGAACGCTCGATCGCGGCCCCCGCCCGGGCCATCCCGGCGCGCACCGCGCCGCCGGACCGCTCCCGCAGCGCGCCGAGGTCCTTGCCCCGGGCGACGACCCGTCCGCGGGGTCCCTCCACGGAGAAGGTGATCCGCAGGTGGTCGGGCACCCGGGAGAGGTCCCACTCCCCCGGCTCGATCCGCACGCCCGTCCGCTCGTGGAGGACCCGGGCCAGCTCGTCGGTGAGCCGGCCCCGGGCCGGGTCGGCCTCGGCGAGCGCCGCCATCGCGTGGTCCGGCGTGGGCACGAAGTGCCGCCGGGTCGCCTTCGGGAGCGACTTGAGCAGCGCGACCGCGAGCTCGTCGCGCAGCCCCGGCACCTGCCAGTCGAACCCCTCGGGGCTCAGCCGGTTGAGCACGGCCACCGGCACGTGCACCGTGACGCCGTCCGCCTCCTGCCCCGGGGCGAACTGGTACGTCACGTCGAGCTCGAGGTCGCCCTGTCGCCAGACGCGCGGGTAGTCGCTCGCCGACACCGCCTCTCCGGCGGAGGAGGTCAGCACGTCCTCGGTGAGGTCGAGCAGGTCCGGGCGCCGCCTGCGCTCCCCGCGCCACCACCGGTCGAAGTGCCGCTCGGAGACGACGTCCGGCGGGATGCGCGCGTCGTAGAACGCGAAGACGACCTCGTCGTCGACGACGATGTCACGGCGCCGGGCCCGCTCCTCGAGCTCGGCGACCCGTTCGAGGGTCCGCCGGTTGCGCCGCCAGAAGTCGTGGTGCGGCTCCCAGTCCCCCTCGACGAGGGCCGAGCGGATGAAGATCTCGCGCGCCGCCTCCGGGTCGAACCGGGCGTACTGCACCGTGCGGTCCGTGACGAGCGGGACGCCGTAGAGGGTGACCCGCTCGGTCGCGACGGCGGCGCCTGCCTTGCGGCTCCACCGGGGCTCGCTCACCGTCCGGGTGACGACGTGGGCGCCCGCCTCCTCGGCCCACTCCGGCTCGATCGTGGCGACGGTCCGCGCCCACAGCCGGCTCGTCTCGACGAGCTCGGCCGCCATGACGACGTCGGGGCGACGACGGAACAGCGCCGACCCGGGGCTGATGCCGAACCGCGCCCCGCGCGCCCCGACGTACTCCCGCTTCACCTCGTCGCGGACCCCCACGTGCGAGAGCAGCCCGGCGAGCAGCGCCCGGTGGACCGTGTCCCAGTCGGGGTCGCGGTCCTCGGCCGCGGTCGCGAGGTCGGGGTCGATCCGCGCCGAGCGGGCCGCCCGGCGCAGCTGGGCGTGCAGGTCCTGCCACTCGCGGATCCGCAGGTAGTGGAGGTACTCGTTGCGGCATAGCCGGCGGAAGGCACTGTGCGACAACGCCTTCTGCTGTGCCTTGAGGTAGCGCCAGAGGTTGAGGAGGGACGCGAAGTCGGACCGCTCGTCCCGGAACCGGGCGTGCGACTGGTCCGCCTGCGTCTCCTTGTCGACCGGACGCTCCCGGGGGTCCTGGATCGACAGCGCCGCGACGAGGACGAGCACCTCCCGGGTGCACCCGAGGCAGCCGGCCTCGACGACCATGCGGGCCAGGCGCGGGTCGAGCGGCAGTCGGGCCAGGGTGCGGCCCACGGCGGTGAGGCGCCGCCCCCGCCCCCGGTGGCGACCCGTCATCCGCTCGCCCGCCGAGAAGGCCCCGAGCTCCTCGAGGAGACGCACCCCGTCGGCGACCTGACGGGCGTCCGGCTGGTCGACGAAGGGGAAGCGGGCGACGTCGCCGAGGCCGAGCGAGGTCATCTGGAGGATGACCGAGGCGAGCGAGGTCCGCTGGACCTCGGGCTCGGTGAACTCCGGCCGCGCGTCGTGGTCCTCCTCGGAGTAGAGCCGGATGCACACGCCGGGGGCCACCCGGCCGCACCGACCGGCCCGCTGGGCGGCGCTCGCCCGGCTCACCGGCTCGATGGGCAGCCGCTGGACCTTGGTGCGCTGGCTGTACCGCGAGATCCGGGCCGTCCCGGTGTCGACGACGTAGCCGATGCCCGGCACGGTGAGGGAGGTCTCGGCGACGTTGGTCGCGAGGATGATCCGCCGGCCGCTCCCCCGGTGGAAGACCCGGTGCTGCTCGGCGGCGGAGAGCCGGGCGAAGAGCGGCAGCACCTCGGTGTCCGGCAGGCCGGCCCCGGTGAGCGCCTCGGCGGCGTCGCGGATCTCCCGCTCCCCGGAGAAGAAGACGAGGATGTCGGTCGCCTCCGGGCTGGGAGGCGCCTCGGTCCACAGCTCCTCGACCGCCTCGACGACCCCGGTGACCTGGTCGCGCTCCGCGACGACGTGCCGGCCGTCGGCGTCGAGCTCGACGAGCGGGCGGTAGCGGACCTCCACCGGGTAGGTGCGTCCGGAGACCTCGACGACCGGGACCTCCCGGACGGCCTCACCTCGCTCGTCGGTCGAGAAGTGCCGGGCGAAGCGGTCCGGGTCGATGGTCGCGGAGGTGACGACGACCTTGAGGTCCGGCCGGCGGGGCAGGAGCTGCTTGAGGTAGCCGAGGATGAAGTCGATGTTGAGGCTCCGCTCGTGGGCCTCGTCGATGATGATCGTGTCGTACCGGCGCAGGTCGCGGTCGCGCTGCATCTCGTTCAGCAGGATGCCGTCGGTCATCACCTTGACCCGCGTCGCGTCGCTGCTCCGGTCGTCGAAGCGGACCTGGAAGCCGACCAGCTCGCCGAGCCCGACCTCCATCTCCTCGGCGATCCGCTCCGCAACCGACCGGGCGGCGATGCGGCGGGGCTGGGTGTGTCCGACCTGCCCCGCGGTCCCCCGCCCGAGCTCGAGGCACATCTTCGGGATCTGGGTCGTCTTCCCCGAACCGGTCTCACCGGCGATGACGACGACCTGGTGGTCGCGGATGGCGGCGAGGATGTCCGCCCGCCGCTCGACGACCGGCAGGTGCTCGGGGTAGTGCAGCCGGTCGATCCCGACCGGCTCGGTGCGGCCGCCGGGCGCGCGGGTGACGGGCTCGGCGGGCATGCGCGACAGGATAGGTCGGGAATCAGGGGCCGGCCGAACGCCTTTCCCGCTGTTCAGCGCGGTCGGTCGCCTTCTCGCCGGCCGCGGCGCCGGCCTGCAGCGTGACGCCGGCGACGTACATGGGCCGGGTCCCCTGGCCCGTCGCCGCCCGCCAGTCGGCGAGGAACGCGCGCTCCGCGGCCGCCCGGGCCGCCGCCCGGGCGGCGACGGCGTTCCGGCGCAGCGTGCTCCCGGCAGGTCGCGTGGCGGTACGCACCACCGGCCCGCCGAGGAGGGCGCTGGGCGTGCTGCCGGGGTCGGGAACGTGCAGTCGGGCCCGCGTCGCGGCGATCCGGCGCCTCGCCTCCCTCGCCGCACCCGCGGCGAGGCGCTCCTGCGTCGAGAGCCGCCGACCGGCCCGGGCTCCGTCGGCGATCGCCCCCGACCGCAGCGCCGCGCCCCCGAAGCCCATCGCGGCGAGCCCGGCGCGGGCGGCGACGTAGGACCAGCGCCCCTCGCCGTACCCGACGAGGAGTCCGGCGCCGGACACCGCCCCGAGGACGTCGCCGGCGAGCGACA
>DASSQJ010000233.1:0-6826 GCA_035702545.1 Phycicoccus sp. | reverse complement strand
CATGCACATTCAGACGAGCGTTAGCGTGGGCCACGAGAACCTCCGGGCGGCGTAGGACCTAGACAATCCACACCTCACCCGGAGGTTCTCCTCGTCGTCAACGCCCCCGTGTCACCAACCTCGTGGCCGGGTACACCTAGGAGCCGGCGGACTCCTGAGAAGTCGGTGAGGGACGTCGGGCGACGCGCCCCCGATGGGTGCGGCGCATCGCCGCGCGGGACCGTATCGTGTGCGGATGGCGCGACACGGTGGCCGACGGCCGGGTTCCCGGAACGGATCGAGCCGGATGCGCCGGCTCCTCGTCATGGGCGTGGCGGTGCTCGCGGCGACGCTCTTCTCCGGCACGGCGCCGGCAGGCGCTCTCGCCGCCCAGCCCGAGGCCGTGGCGAGCGCGACGGCGCTGAGCGTCAACCGCATCTACGGGGCCGACCGCTACGGCACCTCGGCGGCGGTGTCCGCGGCCTCCTTCCCCACCGGCGTCGCCGTCGCCTACGTCGCGACCGGGACGAACTTCCCCGACGCCCTCGCCGGGGCGGCCGTGGCCGGCCGCGACCACGCGCCACTCCTCATCGTCCAGCCGACGTCCGTCCCGGCGCCCATCGCCACCGAGCTGAGGCGGCTGGCGCCCAAGCGGATCGTCGTCCTCGGAGGCCCGGGCGCCGTCGCGGACTCGGTCCTCACGACCCTGGGCGGTTTCACCAGCGGCTCGGTCACCCGCGTGACGGGGCCGGACCGCTACGCCGTCGCGGCGGCGCTGTCCAAGGCCAGCTACACCGCCGGGGTCGCGAACGTGTACGTCGCCACCGGGTGGGCCTTCCCCGACGCGCTGTCCGGGGCGGCCGCGGCCGGAGCCAAGGGTGTGCCCCTCCTCCTCGTGCAGAACGACGTGTCCGCCGCCACCCGGACCGAGCTGCAGCGACTCAAGCCGGCGAAGATCACCGTGCTCGGCGGGACCGGCGCCGTCCCCGAGTCCATCGTCACCACCCTCAAGGGGATCACCCCCAACGTCGTCCGCGTCTACGGAGCGGACCGCTTCGCGACCTCCGCCGCGGTGTCGAAGGACGCCTTCGGGTCCGCCCCACGCGCGCTCGTCGCGACCGGGCTGAACTTCCCCGACGCCCTCTCGGCCGCCCCCGCCGCGGCCGGCGTGCCGGGCCCGGTCCTGCTGGCCCGCTCGACGTGCCTCCCGAAGCCGGTCAACGACGAGCTCACCCGCCTCGGCGCGACGAGCATGACGCTGCTGGGCGGTACCGCCGTCCTGGGCACCGGGGTAGCCAACCGCACGGTGTGTGCGGAGACCACCGGAGCCGTGTGCACCAACCCTGCGCAGGTCCTCAGCGGCCCGGACGCCGGGTGGAGCACCCAGGGCTACTACGTCCACAACAACATGTGGAACCAGAGCCTGAGCCTGGGGCCGGAGAGCATCTACGCCTGCTCCTACCACTCGTGGTACGTCACCTCGAACCAGCGCTCCCAGGACGGCGGCGCGGTCCTGACCTACCCGAACGTGCACAAGGACTACACCGACTGGGCGTCCTACCCCGGTCCCCGCATCAGTGCGTTCCGGACCCTGACGAGCAAGTTCGCCGCGAGGAGTCCCCACGTCGGTGTCTACAACGTGGCCTACGACATCTGGCTGAACGGTGTGGCCGACACGAACTCCACCGAGGTCATGATCTGGACCGACAACTACAAGCAGACCCCGGCGGGCAGCAAGGTCACCAGCGTGGCCTTCGGTGGGATGACCTACGACGTGTGGAAGGAGAGCGGGAACGGGTACATCGCCTTCGTCCCACGCTCGGTCATGACGTCCGGCAACCTCGACCTGCTCGCCATGCTCAAGTGGCTCCAGGGGAAGGGCTGGGTGTCGAGCACCTCGACCGTCGGCCAGATCTGCTTCGGCGTGGAGATCGTCTCCTCCGGCGGCGCCACCGCCCGCTGGGACGTCACCGACTTCGGCATCTCCAGCAGCTGACCGAAGGCCGGCCCTCGGCCGAGGGCCGGCGCCCGCCCGCGCGGCGTGCCGCGCTGGTTCGCTAGCACGAATGGCCAGATCAGGCCATGGTCCCCGAGCGTGGAATCCGTCACGCTGGGTGGATGCGACGCCGCGACGGACCCCCGGGGAGGTGCCCACCCGCGTCCGCGGGTGACGGTCACGGTGACCCGGGGAGGCGGTGGGAGCCACCCGATGCAGGGCGGGTCGCCGTGACCGCGTCCGGTGTGGTGTCCCGGACGTTCCGAGGTGATCTCCGCTCGTCGGCCGGGCCCCTGCGTCACCCGGTCCGCGTCGACACGGTGAGACGTTTGCACCTGCGCACACCAACCCGCCAGAGGGCGGCCGGAGATCTCAGCGAAACCTCACGCGCCGATCAGCCAGCCGTCACAATGACGTCACGAACGCGTCATGCAGGGGGGTACGTGGATGGGTGACATCCTCATCGTCGACGACGAGGTCCGGCTGCGCTCGCTGCTGGCCCGCAACCTGTCCGCCGCCGGGCACCGCCCCGTCACCGTCGCGGACGGCCGGAGTGCGTGCGCCTACGTCGACGCGCACCGGGTCGACCTCGTGCTCCTCGACCTCGTCATGCCCGGGATGGACGGGCTGTCGGTCCTGCGTCACCTCAACGCCCTCGACGACACCCCGCCCGTCGTCGTGCTCTCCGGGGTCGGGGACGTCGGCACGCGGGTCCAGGCCATCAACGACGGAGCCGTCGACTTCGTGACGAAGCCGTTCGTCCTCGCCGAGCTGGTCGCCCGCGTGAACCGCCACCTCTCGGGTGCGCGCGCCCCGGGGGCGGAGGACGGCCGGTACATCGACCACGGCGACCTGCGCCTCGACATCCACCGCCGCGTTCTCGTCACCGAGTACGGCACGACCGTGCTCAGCGAGCGGGAGACCGCGGTGCTCGCCCACCTGCTCCGGCGGCGCGGGGACGTCTGCACCCGGGAGGAGCTGCTCCACGACATCTGGGGCTACGAGTTCGACCCGGGGAGCAACGTCCTCGAGGTGTGCGTCGGCCGGCTGCGGACCAAGCTGGGGGACACGTCGATCATCGAGACCGTCCGTGGTGTCGGGTACTACGTCGCCGGCGCCTGAGTTCCGGCGCTCGGTGCTGCTCTTCGCGGCGTGGGTCGCCGTGCTCGTCGGCGCGGCCGTGGGGCTCGTCCTGGTTCCCTCGATGGAGATCCTCGGCATCGAGGCCGTCGTCCTCAGCTTCGCCCTGCTCTACGGCTTCGGGATGTGGCCGGTCGCCCGCACCGTCGTCTCGATCCTCGCCTTCGCCGCGTTCGCCGCCCTCGTCATGGTGCCCCGGGCGCAGGCCGGTGCGCTGCCGGACTCCGAGCTCGTCGAGGTCGTCGTCCCGCTCGGGCTCGCCATGATCGTCATCTACCACGTCCGGCGCCGCGAGGAGGCCCTCCATCGCGTCCACGAGCTCGCCGCGGCCGACCGCCGGCGCGCCGGGGCCCGGGAACGCCTGAGCCGGATGACCTCCCACGAGCTGCGCACGCCGCTGACGATCGCCTCCGGGTACGTGGACCACCTCCTTGAGGGCGAGCGCGACGAGGAGCGCCGGGAGGACCTGCTGACGGTCCGCGACGAGCTCGAGCAGCTGGGCCGGGTCTGCGACCGGCTGGTCCGGGCCGTCGCCCTCGACCTCGGCGCGCCCGACGCGCTGACCGACGTGCCGCCGCTCCTCGACGAGATCCGACGGCGGTGGGCCGTCGTGGCGGACCGGGACGTGGTCGTCGACTGCGGCGTCGCGACGGTGCCGGTCAACGCCGCCCGGCTCCGCGCGGCGCTCGACACCCTCGTCGAGAACTCGGTCCGCTACACGTGCCCCGGCGAGCGGATCCGGCTCTTCGCGACGGAGGTGGACGGGCGGGTGGAGGTCGGGGTCGCCGACGCGGGACCCGGCCTGTCGCCGACGCTCACCTACCTCGTCAACACCGGCGTCGACCGGGCACCCGACCCCGCTGATGCCGGCGACCCGGGGACGCAGCCCCCGGGAGCCAGCCCGGAGGGGCTGCAGGACCTGTACTCGCAGACCGGTTTCGGGCTGCGGATCGTCGCGGCCATCGCCCAGTCCGCCGGTGGTCGGCTCGTCGCCGGACCGGCCCCCGAGGGCGGTGCCCGCCTCGCCCTGTCCGTCCCGTCACCGGCCGCTCGGACGCGGGCCGACTACCGGACGACGAGGGTCACCGACACGGTCCGGACGAGCCCGCCGCCGGCTGCGGTGAGGACCAGCTTGTAGGTCCCCTTCCTCGCCTTGGAGGTCGCCGAGACGACGAGGTCCGAGCTGCCCGGTACCGCCACCGGGTTGGCGCTCCACGTCCCGCTCACGTTGGCGGGCAGCCCGCTGACCGACAGGGTGGCCGGCCCGGGCGTCCCGGAGACGGCGGCCGTGGAGGCGGTGAACCGTCCGGTCGAGCCGCGGGAGACCGACAGGGTCGTCGGGGAGGCGGCCAGCGAGAAGTCCGCGGGCGCGGGCGGTGGCGGCGCAGCGGCGAGAAGGGCGTCGGCCGCACGCAGGTCCAGGAGTCCGTTGCCGTACCGGTCGTCCGGCCCCGCGACCCCGAGGTCGAGCGCGGTCGAGGTGACCGCTGCGGCGACGCCGTCGGCAGTGGCTTCGGGGTGCGCACCGAGGAGGAGGGCGAGGCCCCCGCCCAGGTGCGGCGCCGCGATCGAGGTGCCGGTGAGGTACTGCATCCCGCCGTAGAGGTCGGCCGCGAGCACCGAGACGCCGGGGGCGACGACGTCCGGGAACACGCGGCTACGGCCGCCGCACGTCGACGGACCGGCACTCGTGTACGCCCAGACGACGTCGGACGCGGACACGGCGCCGACGGAGAGCGACTCGGGGTAGTTCGCGGGGCTGGCGCTCGTGGCCGAGCCGGGTCCGAAGTTGCCGGCCGCGAAGACGGGCAGGATGCCGGCCGCGCGCAGGGCTCGGACGTCGGGCTGGAGGCTCAGGTCGCACGAGGGGCCGGTCCCCAGCACCCACGAGGCGTTGACGACGTCCGGGGTGTCGGTGGTGGCCGGGTCGTGGTCCGGGTCGAGGAGCCACTGGAAGGCCTGGTGCATGGCGGTACGGGTCGAGGAGCCCTTGTCGTTGAAGACCCGTGCGGCGATCCACGTCGCGTCGGGCGCCATCCCGTAGGCGCTGGTGGCGTCGCCGCCGACGAGGACGCTCGTCGTCGCCGTCCCGTGGCCGCTCACGTCGACGGGGGTCGCGTGCTGGCCGTAGGGGTCGAACCACGAGTTCGCGCCCCCGCGCCACCGGGCCGCGAGGTCCGCGTGGGACAGGTCCACCCCGGTGTCGAGGTCGGCGACGACGACGCCCTGGCCGGTCTCCCCGGAGGCCCAGAGGTCGGGGGCACCGGTCCGGGCGATGTTCGGCTCCGGCGTGCCGGTGACGCTCACGCTGAGCGCGTCCGGGGCGACCGAGGCGACGTCGGTCCGCGAGGCGAGCTCGCGGACCACGGCAGGCGTCGCCGTCACGGACACGGCGTTGGTGACCCACAGCGGCTCCTGCCGGGTGACCGCGCCCGAGCGGGCGAGGGCGGCGAGCCGGGCGCTCAGCTGGGCCTGGGCAGCCCGGGCGTGGCCCTTCAGCGTGGCGACCACCGCCGCCGGCCTGGCGGAGCGGGCCAGCCCGGGCGGAGGCGTCAGGTCGGCCTCCCCACGGAGCGTGACGAGGACCGTCGTCGTGTCGCCGCGTGCCCGGGAGTCGAGCACCCGGGCGAGCCCCGGGTCGAGGGCCGGCGGGACGTCGGGCGCCGGACGCGCCCCGGCGACGGACACCGGCCCCAGGGCGAGCACGGTGAGGACGGCGCCGGCGGCGCCGGCGGCGCCGACGGCTCGGAGCGGGGTACGGGTCATCGGTGGCTCGCCTCCTGGAGCAGCGGGACCTCGGGGACGTCCTGGGACGGCACGTCGGAGGGCGTGGGGGTCCCCGATGTCGGGGACGTGGTGCGGCGCCTCACGACGACGACGGCGGTACCGGTGACGAGCAGCAGGACCAGCGCGAGGGCGCCCGTCGCGAGCTCCACCGGACCCACGGGCCGGTCCACGGCGGACGACCCCGGGACGAGGAGGACGACGTCGGGACGACCGGCCCGGTGGACGGCGACCTCCGCGGTCCACGCCGCGAGGCCGGGGTCCGCGACGGAGCCCTCGTAGCGGCCCGGCTCGACCACCCCGAGCGGGATGCCGTCCGCCGGGGCGGCGGTCGGGGTCACCTCGGTGCCCTCGACGAGGGCGACGTCGACGCCGGTCACCGGCCAGGGCATCGGACGGAGCACCTCCTCGGTGCGGACGACGACCCGGATGTCCGAGCCGGACGGCACCGTCTCCGCGGTCACGAACAACCCGTCGACGGTGTCGGTGTGCGGCACCGTCACCGCCGAGGCCGCGGTCACCTCCCGGGCGGTCGGCACGGAGGTCATGACGGCGGCCAGCCCGACCGCGACGAGGAGGACGACGGCCTCGGCCGTGACCGTCCCGCGGAGCGAGGCCCGTGGCGGCCGCCACTGCGGCCCGAGGCCGACCGTGCGCCCGACGCGCGCCGCCAGCCCCGGGTTGACGACGAGGGTGTTGTACCCGGCAAGGCCGAGCGCGACGCCGAGCACCAGGACCTTGACGAGAAGTGCTGTCCCGTAAGCACTCTCGGTGGCCGCGCCGAGGTCGTCGACGTGGCGGCCGGCCTCGTAGACGCCGGTCGCCGCGAGGACGCCGACCGACACGGCGGCCATCGGGCTGAACGCGCGCCACCCCGCGAGGGCCGCGACCCGCCGGTCGGGAGGCGCGAGGCGGCGGAGGGGTTCC
>DASSQJ010000232.1:0-12391 GCA_035702545.1 Phycicoccus sp. | reverse complement strand
CATGCACATTCAGACGAGCGTTAGCGTGGGCCACGAGAACCTCCGGGCGGCGTAGGACCTAGACAATCCACACCTCACCCGGAGGTTCTCCTCGTCGTCAACGCCCCCGTGTCACCAACCTCGTGGCCGGGTACACCTAGGCGCCGGCTGCGCTGCCCCGGCCCCGACGCACGTACCACCCGGCGAAGAGGCCGAGTCCGATGCCGGTCACGCACGTCCACGGCCACCAGGACCGCTCCCCGGTGTGGAGCGACGGGACCACGAGCGTGATGACCAGTGCCACCGCCCAGAGCGCGGTGCCGACGACGACCACGGCCCGAGTCGAGACCCCTGGGGCGTCGACGGGCGCGGCCTCCCCGAGCAGGCCGCGTTGACCAGCCGGGTTGTCGGGGTCGTGGGGCACCGGACCAGCCTAGCCATCCGCCGGCGCCGGTCCGCAGCCAGCCGCCGGGGCGGCCCGCAACCACCGTCGGTACGGGCCCGCAGCCCTGTCCGTCCCAGCCCGGCAGCCACCGCCCCTCGAGATCCCAGATCGGTGGAATAGTTAGCAGAGGTAATGAGTTGTGCTAACCATCCGCCCAGTCCCAACCCGAGGAGTCGCCATGGCCGCCGCAACGAGCACTGCGACCCGGCGCCCGCTGACGCGTTCGGAGAAGGACCAGCTCACCACCGACCTGCGCCTCGCGTGCATGCGGATCTCCCGGCGGGTGCGTTTCGAGAGCACTGCCGAAGTGGCCCCGCACCAGTACTCCGTCCTCATCCGGCTCGACGAGCAGCCCCGCACCCCGCGCGAGCTCGCCGACATCGAACGGGTCAGCCCGCCGAGCATGACGCGCACCGTGGCGTCCCTCGTCGAGCTCGGCCTCGTCGACCGCGCTGACGACCCCACCGACGGCCGCCAGGTCATCCTCTCCCTGACCGAGGCGGGGCGGCGGACCGTTCGCGACACGCGCCGTCGCCGCGACCAGTGGCTGGCGGTCCGGCTCGAGAAGCTGTCCGAGGACGAGCGCCGTCTCCTCGTCGAGGCCACCGCGCTCCTCGGGAGGGTGGCCGCCGAGTGAGTCCGACGTTCACCTCCTTCGAGGTCCGCAACTACCGGCTGTGGTTCGGCGGCGGCTTCGTCTCCAACGTCGGGACCTGGATGGGCCGGGTCGGCCAGGACTGGCTCGTCCTCACCGTCCTCACGAGCGGGTCCGCGACCGCGCTCGGCATCGTGACCGGGCTGCAGTTCCTCCCGTTCCTCCTCCTCGCCCCCTGGGCCGGCCTCGTCGCCGACCGGTTCCCGCGTCGCCGCATCCTGTTCCTCACCCAGTCGATGCTCGCCGTGTCCAGCCTTCTCCTCGGCGTCCTCGCGGTGACCGGCACGGCGCAGCTGTGGCACGTCTACGTCATCGCGCTCCTCCAGGGCGTGACGACCGCCATCGACAACCCCGCACGACAGGCCTTCGTCTCCGACCTCGTCCCGCCCGACAAGCTGTCCAACGCCGTCGCCCTCAACTCCGCCTCGTTCAACGCCGGTCGCCTCATCGGCCCCGGCCTCGCCGGCCTCGTCATCGCGTGGTGGGGGACCGGTGAGGCGCTGCTCCTCAACACGCTGACGTTCCTCTTCGTCCTCGCGGCGCTCGTCCGCATCCGCGGCTCGGAGCTGCGTGGCCTTCCGAGGGGTGCCGCCCGCGGAGGCATCCGGGAGGGCTTCTCCTACGTGCGACACCGGCGGGACATCCAGCTCGTGATGCTCCTCGTCTTCGTGCTCGGCACGTTCGGGATGAACTTCCAGATCACCACCGCGCTCATCGCGACGCAGGTGTTCGACAAGGGCGCCGGGGAGTACGGCCTCCTCGGGTCGATCATGGCGATCGGCTCGCTGACCGGGGCGCTGCTCGCGGCACGCCGCAAGGAGCCCCGCCTCCGGATCATGCTCGTCGCGCTCGCCGGCTTCACCGTGGCCGCAGGCGTCGCCGCCCTCGCGCCGACCTACTGGTTCTTCGCCCTCGCGCTCATCCCCGTCGGTCTCTCTGCCCTCACCGCGATGACGACCGCCAACGCGATGGTCCAGACCCGGGTGGCTCCCGAGATGCGCGGCCGCGTCATGGCCCTGTACATGGCGATCTTCATGGGGGGCACGCCGGCGGGTGCGCCGATGATCGGCTGGGTGTCCGAGCAGTTCGGCCCCCGGTGGACCGTCGCCGTCGGCTCGATCGCCGTCGGGCTCTCGCTCGTCGCGGTGTCGTTCTGGCTGGCCAGGTCGGAGAATGTGCGGGTGAGCTACGAGTCCCACCGCCGTCCCCGGCTGTCCGTCACCACCATCCCGGCAGTGGGCCGTGACCGACCGACCGTCGCCGTCCCCGAGCCGGTCCGGTGACCCGATGACGCCCACCTTCCGCCGACGGATGACCCTCGGGGTGCTCGGGCTGCTCGTCGTCGTGGCCCTGGTCTACGCGCTGGTCCGCTGAGGCGGCCCCCCAGGTCGCCGGCCCGGAAAGGTTCGCAACCGGTCGCACACGAGGCGCCCGTCCGGAATGCTTCGAGTGCGAAGCCCAGGAGGTGGTTGCCATGTCGGACACTCCCGACGGCGTCGGCGAGGCAACGGGCCCGGCTCCCCCGCGCCTCACCGACGGTGTCGTGACTCTCCGGCTCGAGACCGAGGCCGATGCCGAGCCGATGACGGCGTGCCTTTCCGAGTGGGACACGGCCCAGTGGATGGTGTCGGTTCCGCACCCCTACCCGCACCAGGAGTCCTTGGATTGGATCACCGGCGTGGTGCCGAGGGGCTGGAGCAGCGGCTCGGAGTTCTGGTTGGCGATCGGGGACGGGGAGTCGGACGAGTTCCTGGGCGAGGTGGGGCTGAGAGTCCCCGAGCCGAGGACCGGCTGCGGTGAGATCGGCTACTGGCTGGTCCCGACCGCACGTGGGCGGGGCCTGATGCGACGGGCGCTGATCTTGTTCATCGACTGGGCCTTCGCGGAGCTGTCCTTGGAGCGGATCGACTGGTCTGCCTCGGTGGGCAACGACGACTCCTGGAAGGTCGCGCAGGCCCTGGGCTTCCAGCACGAGGGGGTGCGACGCCGGCGAGCCTTCCGCGTCGCCGACGGCACCCGGCACGACGAGTGGGTCGCAGGACTGCTTCGCGCTGACTGGCACCCGCGTGGCTGAGCGGCAGCGGCAGCCGACGGGTGGTCCCCGGGTCGGGGAACGCATGAGCCGCTCCCGGATCGACCGGGCCGGTCCGGACGACGTCCTCAACCTGGCGGTGGACCGCGGTCGGGTCCCGTTCCACATCGCGGCCCTGCTCGTCCTGGATGACCGGGTGCCCGCGGAGATCGTCCGGACCATGGTGGCCGAGCGTGCCGGTGCCGTGCCACGCCTCGCGAGTCGCCTGCACCGTCCTGCCCCGGGCGGCGGCCGGCCCGTCTGGGTGTCGGTGGCCGCTGCCGAGGTCGACCGGGTGGTCGGCGTGCGAGGCGTCCCGCTCGCGGGGGACGGTCCGGCGGCCGACCCGGCCGAGCCGGCCTTCCTCCGGGCCGCCGAGGACCTGGTCCTCACCCGGTTCGACCGGTCCGGACCGCTCTGGCGCGCCGAGGTGCTCGCGCGCCCGGATGGTGCTGCAGCCGCCCTCGTCGTCGTCGCCCACCACGTGCTCGCGGACGGTCTCGCCGGGATGGCCGTCCTCGGCGCGCTCGCGGACGGGCCGTCGCGGCTCCCCACTGCCGAGGGAGGCGGCGGCCGGCGTCCGGGTCAGGGCCCCGTCGCCGCTCGGGTGCCGGGATGGCGGGAGCTCGCGGCCGACGCCTGGCGCGAGCGGTTGACGACGCTGCGCGCGACCCGGGACCGAGCCGGCCGCCTCCGCAGCGGGATGCACTCGCTGGGTGGCGGCCGGCCGCGGCTCGCCGAGCCGTCCAGCCTGCTCGCGAGGGGGTCGTCCCGGCGGCGGTTCGACGTGGCCCGCTGTGAGCTCAGTCGCCTCCACGAGGCGGCGCGCGCCCAGGGGGCCACGGTGAACGACCTCGTCGTCGCCTCCGTCGCCGACGCGGTCGGGAGGCTGGTGCGCTCTCGGGGGGAGCACCTGGCGGAGCTCGTCGTGTCGGTGCCGGTGTCCGCGCGCAGCGGTGGGGAGGCCGCCGACCTCGGGAACGCCGTGGGCGCCGTGCCGGTCCGGGTCCCCCTCCACGGAGGTGACGACGAGCGGGTCCGAGTGCTCGTCGCGGCGCACGACGCGCTGCGTGGGCACCGGCCCGGGAGCACGGCGTCGGTCCTGACGCCCGTGATGCGGGGGTTGGCCGCGGTGGGGGTCTTCCAGGCAGCCGTCGACCGTCAGCGCCTCGTCCACACCTTCGTGACGAACGTCCGGGGGCCCGCGACGGCGCTGACCGTGGCCCGGTCGGCGGTGCGGGAGGTCGTCCCCGTCGCGACGAACCCCGGAAACGTCACCGTGTCCTTCGACGCCCTGTCCTACGACGGGTCGCTCGTCGTGACCGTCGTGTCGGACCCTCGCCACGTCCCGGAGGCGCCACGCCTGGCCGCCGACCTCGAGGCCGTGCTCCGTCACTGGTGAGCTGCGCCGCTGAGGCCCGGCTCGCGGCGTGGGCCGCTCAGGTCAGGTGCTCGACGACGTACTCGACCGACGCGATGAGCCGGCTCACGTCATCCGGTTCGACGGCCGGGAAGCAGGCGACGCGCAGCTGGTTGCGGCCGAGCTTGCGGTAGGGCTCGACGTCGACGACACCGTTGGCGCGCAACGTCGCTGCCACGGCGGACGCGTCGACGGCCTCGTCGAAGTCGATGGTGGCGACGACCCGGCTCCGGTGCGTCGGGTCGGCGACGTAGGGGGCCGTGTAGGACGTCCGCTCGGCCCACTCGTAGAGGCGGCCCGAGCTGTCCGCGGTCCGCGCGGTCGCCCAGTCGAGGCCGCCGTTGGCGTTGAGCCACTCGACCTGGTTGGCGAGCATCGCGAGCGTCGCGACCGCCGGGGTGTTGTAGGTCTGGTCCTTGCGCGAGTTGTCGATCGCGGTGGGGAGGCTGAAGAAGTCGGGCACCCAGCGGCCGCTCGCGGCGACCTCGTCGACGCGGGCGAGTGCCGCGGGCGAGAAGAGGCCCAGCCACAGGCCACCGTCGGAGGCGAAGGACTTCTGCGGCGCGAAGTAGTAGACGTCTGCCTGGCTCACGTCCACGGGCAGGCCGCCCGCGCCCGACGTGGCGTCGATGAGGACGAGGGCGGCATCATCCGCACCCTCCACCCGCTGGACCGGGCACATGACGCCGGTGCTCGTCTCGTTGTGGGCCCAGGCGTAGACGTCGACACCGGCCTCGGCGCGCGGCTCGGGCCGGCTGCCGGGCTCGCTCGTGATGACGGTCGGGTCGCCGAGGAAGGGCGCCTTCGCCGTCACCGAGGCGAACTTGCTCGAGAACTCCCCGAAGGCCAGGTGCTGGGCGCGGTCGCGGACGAGCCCGAAGGCGGCGATGTCCCAGAAGGCCGTCGAGCCACCGTTGCCGAGGACGACCTCGTACCCGTCGGGGAGGTCGAAGAACGTCGTGAGGCCCTCGCGGACCGCCTTGACGAGGTTCTTCACGGGAGCCTGGCGGTGCGAGGTCCCGAGGACGGTGCGGCCGATCGCGGCGAGCGCCTCGACCTGCGCCGGGCGCACCTTGGACGGCCCGGACCCGAACCGGCCGTCCTCGGGCAGCAGGTCGGCGGGGATGGTGATTCGGGCGTCGCTCACGAGGTGTCTCCGTGGTCGGGTGCTGGCGCCGGCCCGGGCGGGCCCGGCGAGTCCCCGGGGCGGGCGCGAGCCGCTCGGGGAGCGGTCGCGTCCGGCGTCGTCGGCGGACGGCGACCTCGCCCCATCCTCACAGGTGTTGCCCGCATGCCGGACGTGACGTCCAGCACGTGGGCAGGTCTTGGGGCGTCCCCCATCTCACGTCTTGCCCGTTCGACCGGCAAATCCGGGGCCTCACCGGTGTGTCGACCGGCTGAAGGGGCAATGAGTCGAAGAGGAAGGGTGGGGTCAGGAGGCCTGGGGGCGGTAGCCCGTGACGTCCTCGAGCGGGCGCGGGCCGTGGCCGACGTACCGCGCACTGGGCCGGATGAGGCGGCCGGTGCGCTTCTGCTCGAGGATGTGCGCCGACCAGCCGGCCGACCGTGCGCAGACGAAGAGCGGCGTCATCATCTCGCCGGGCACCTCGGCGAAGTCGAGGAGGACGGCGGCCCAGAAGTCGACGTTGGTCTCCATCCGCCGCTCGGGGTGGCGCTCGGCGAGCTCGGCGATCGCCGCCTTCTCCAGCTCGAGGGCCACCTCGTACCGCGGGGCGCCGAGCCGCTTGCACGTGTCACGGAGCACCGCCGCGCGCGGGTCGTACGCCCGGTACACGCGGTGCCCGAAGCCCATGAGGCGCTCCTTGCGGTCGAGGGTGTCGCGGACGTAGCGGCGCGCGTCGCCCATCTTCTCGACGCCCTCGATCATGTGCTGGGCGCGGCTCGGGGCGCCGCCGTGCAGGGGCCCGGAGAGGGCGCCGATCGCACCGGAGAGGCACGCGGCGACGTCGGCACCGGTCGAGGCGATGACCCGCGCGGTGAACGTCGACGCGTTCATCCCGTGCTCGGCGGCCGAGATGAAGTACGAGTCGATGGCCTCGACGTGGCGGGGGTCCGGCTCGCCGCGCCACCGGATCATGAACCGCTCGGCGATCGTCCGGCCCTTGTCGACCTCCGACTGCGGGACCATGGGGCGGCCCACGCCGTGGGCGGCCTGGCCGATGAAGGACATGGCCATGACCGAGGCGCGGGCGAGGTTCTCGCGGGCCTCGTCGTCGTCGATGTCGAGGAGGGGCTTGAAGCCCCACACCGGCGCGAGCTGCGCGACCGCGGACTGGACGTCGACCCGGATGTCCCCGGTGTGCACCGGGAGCGGGAACGGCTCCGCCGGCGGCAGCCCGGGGTCGAACTCGTCGTCGACGAGCAGGCCCCAGACCTGGCCGAAGGAGACCCGGCCCACGAGGTCCTTGATGTCGACGCCGCGGTAGCGCAGCGCGCCGCCCTCCTTGTCGGGCTCGGCGATCTCGCTCTCGAAGGCGATGACGCCCTCGAGTCCGGGGCGGAAGTCCGGGTCGCTGTCCGGTCGGGTGGTCGCGGTCATGCGGGTGGTCCAATCGTTCGTCGCCGTCGTGGGGCGCGGTCCATTCTGCACGCCGGTGCCGCGCGCAGCGTCAGGCCGCTCGACACGTCTCCCCGTGCGGGGCCCGTGCCTGCGGTGCCCGGCTCAGCCGGCCCGCGGGTCGCGGACCGCCATGTCGGGGGTGCCGGCATCGCGGATGTCGAACAGGTCCGAGGCCTCGATGAGCTTGCTCAGCTTGGCGTAACCGTAGTTGCGCGAGTCGAAGGAGGACTGGTTGCTGATCCGCTGGCCGACGGTGCCGATCTTGGCCCAGCCCGAGTCGTCCGAGGCGCTCTCCACGGCGCGCCGGAGGAGGGAGACGAGCCGGTTGTCCCCACGCAGCTGGGCACGCGTGGCGCGCGGCGGGCCGCCGGCGGGCTCGGTCCTCGCCGCGGCGGTCTTGCGGGACGCGGCCTGCTTCGCCGGGGCCCCCTTCGTCGTCGTGGACCTCGTGGCCCGCCTTCCCGGGCCGGTGACCGTCGTCTCCGGCTCGGCGTCGGTGGCCGGGTCGGCCTGGCCGCTCGGGACCGAGAGCCGGTCGAGGACGAGGAAGCGCGTGCAGGCGCTCTGGAAGGGCGCCGGGGTCTTGGCGTCCCCGAAGCCGTAGACGTCGACCCCGTGCTCGCGCAGGTGCATGACGAGCGGGGTGAAGTCGGCATCGGAGGAGACGATCGCGAAGGCGTCGGGTCGCTGGGTGTGGAGGATCTCCACCGCGTCGACGGCGAGGGCGATGTCGCTCGCGTTCTTGCCCTTCGTCGGGTCGAACTGCTGGACCGGGCGGATCGCGTTCTCGTGGAGGACGTCCTGCCACGACTTCAGCCCGGCCTTGGTCCAGTTGCCGTACGCCCGGCGGATCGTCGCCGCGCCGAACTCGGAGAGGTCGGAGAGGATGACGTCGATCCGGGCCGCCCGCGCGTTGTCGGCGTCGATGAGCAGGGCGATCTGGGCGGGCTTGTCCATGGCCGGACCCTAGCCCCCGAGGTCGTGGACGACCGCCCCCGCCCGCCGCTAGCGTCTGCGGTGTCGGCGGCCACGTGGGCCGGGACGCGAGGCGAGGAGGCCACCCGTGGCACGTCGGAGTCGGCAGTCCCTTGTCGCCCTCGCGCTGCTCGCTGTCGTCGGGGTCGTCGGGGGATGCGGCGACGGCGGGCTGCAACGGCCGACCGAGCGGCCGAGCATCAGCCTCCCCACCGCGCTGCCGACGAGGTCGGTCACCGAGAGCCCGTCGGCCGCGCCGTCGGAGTCGCCGACGGAGTCGTCAGCGCCGGCGCCCAGCCGCACCCGCACACCGACGCCGACCCCCACGGCCACCCCGACGCCCGAGCCGACCCGCACCGCCACCGTCACGGTGACCCCGACGCCGACCCCCACGGTGACGGTGACCCCCACGCCCACCCCGACGGTGACCGTCACCCCCACACCGACCGAGACGCCGTCCCCCACGCCGTCGCCGACGCCGTCGGGGGAGGCGGCGGAGGAGACCGGCACGACCTCGGTGTCGCCGTGGTGGTGGGTCCTCCTCGCCCTGCTCGTCGTCGCCGGCGTCACGTGGTGGCTCGTCGCCCGCGCCCGCCGGGCCCGCCTCGAGGAGGAGCTCGCGGGGTCGATCGACAGCCGCGGAGCCGCCGTGGTCGACACCGGGGTCGGCGCGCTCATCGGCGCCACGGACCCGGACGCGGTGCAGGCGGAATGGAGCCGGCTCGACGCCTCCCTGGCCGAGCTGTCCGCCGACGTCGGCCGGCTCGCGGAGGTCGTTCCCGCCGACCGGGGAGCCGGTGTCCTCGAGCTCCGGGACGCCGTCGCCGAGGCGCGGAGCGCCGCTGAGGCCCATGCGCGGGCCCGGCTGTCGGGGGACGCCTCGCCGGCCACCGCCGTCACCCTGTTCGCCGCCCGGGACCGGCTCGTCCAGGCCCTCGAGGGGTTCCGCACGCAACCCCGCTGACCTCCGCGGCCCTCCCCGGGAGGATGATGCGCCAGTGCTGCGCTCCCTCCTCCCGGACGTGACGCCGCTGCGGCGCAGCCCCGACTACCGCCGGCTCTACACCGGGTTCACCCTCTCCAACGTCGGGTCGCAGATGGCGGTCGTCGCCGTCGGCCTCCAGGTCTACGAGCTGACCCGCTCGACGGCCGCCGTGGGGGTCGTCGGCTTCTTCGCGCTTGTGCCCCTCGTCGTCATGGGCCTCTACGGCGGCTCGCTCGCCGACCACCACGACCGCCGGCTCGTCGGGCTCGTCGCCACCTTCGTCGCCATGGCGGCAAGCATCGTCGCTGCCGCCCAGGCCTGGGCCGGCCTCACGTCGCCGTGGCTGCTCTACGGCATCGCCGCGGTGTGGAGCGGTGCCACGGCCGTCTCCTCGCCGGCCCGGACGAGCATCTACCCGCGGATCCTCCCGCCCGAGCAGCTCCCGGCGGCGAACGCGCTCTCGGTCTTCGCCATGAACACCGCGCTCACCGCGGGCCCGCTGCTCGCGGGCCTCCTCATCGACGCCGGCGGCTACCGCCTCGCGTACACCGCCGACGCGGTGCTCACCCTCGCGGCCGTCCACAGCCTGCTGCGGCTGCACCCGGTCCCGCCCGACGACCATGCCGGACCGGTGCGCCGGGCCGGGCTCCGCTCGGTCGTCGACGGGTTCGCGTTCCTCCGTACCGCGCCCAACGTGCGGATGACGTTCGTCGCCGACATCGCCGCCATGCTCCTCGCCCAGCCCCGGGTGCTCTTCCCGGCAGCCGGCGCGGTCATCCTCGGTGGCGGGGCGACGACGGTCGGGGCGCTCTACGCGGCGACGGCGGTCGGCGGCATCCTCGCGATGCTCTTCTCCGGCCGCCTCGGGTCGGTCCGCCGGCAGGGGCTGGCCATCATGGTCAGCGTCTGCGGCTGGGGCATCGGCATCGCCGGGCTGGGGTTCGCGCTGCTCGGCGCGGGCGGCGTCCTGACCCGCGACCAGGCCTTCCTCGCCGCGCTGCTTGCGATGGGGTTCGCCGGGGCGGCCGACTCGGTGAGTGCCGTCTTCCGGACGACCATCCTCCAGACAGCGGCGCCGGACCGGATGCGCGGCCGGCTCCAGGGCGTCTTCATCGTCGTCGTCGCAGGCGGTCCGCGGCTCGGCGAGCTCGCCGGGGGCGTGGTGGCGGGGCGGGTCGGCGAGGGGTGGACGGCGGTTCTCGGCGGCGCGGCGTGCGTCCTCGCCATCGGGGTGCTCTCGCTGCGCCAGCCCGGGTTCCTCCGCTACGACGCCCGCCACCCCACCCCCTGACCCCGCCCGGAGATGGGAGGGGCGGAGCATCGGGGGGCCTAGCATCGGCGGGCATGGAGCCGCGACGCGTCGACTACACGGGAGACGGGCTCGCCGAGGCGCAGCTGCTCGCGACCCCCTACGCCCAGGTGAAGGCGTGGGTCGACGACGCCGTGCGACGCGCCGAGCAGGGCCCCGACGTCGTCGAGCCGCACGCGATGTCGGTCGCCACGGTCGACGCCCACGGGTCGCCGAGCGTCCGCACCGTCCTCATGCGCTTCCTCGACGCGCGCGGGCCCGGGTTCGTCACCGACACCACCTCGCGCAAGGGACGGGACCTCGCCGCGAACCCGGCCGTGGCGGCATCCCTCGTGTGGCCGGCGATGTACCGCGCGATCCGGTTCCGCGGGCGCGCCGTCCCGCTCGAGCGCGAGGCGGTCGAGGCGTACTTCGGCGCCCGCCCGTGGGCCTCGCGCATCTCGGCGTGGGCGTCGCGGCAGTCCGAGCCGATCGGGTCGCGCGACGAGCTCGAGGCACAGTACGCGCGGCGAGCGGAGCAGTTCCCGGACCGCGGTGGCCCGGGCGACGTCCCCGTGCCGGACTCCTGGGGTGGCTACCGCATCACGTGCGACGAGGTCGAGCTGTGGGCCGGTCGCCGCAACCGCCTCCACGACCGCATCGTGTACTCGCGGGTCGGCCCGGGCGACCTCGACGACGCGCCGTCCTGGGCGGTCTCGCGCCGCCAGCCGTGACCTTCCGGCTCAGGCCTCGGGCGCCGCGACCCGGTGCACCTTGTGCGGGGCGGCCTGGGCCCGCGGCTTGATGACGAGGAGGTCGATGTTGACGTGGGCCGGCCGGGTCGCCATCCACGTGATCGCGTCGGCGACGTCCTCGGCGACGAGCGGGCCCGGGACGCCCTCGTAGACCTTCTCCGCCCGTTCCCGGTCGCCCCCGAACCGGGTCAGCGAGAACTCGTCGGTGCGCACCATCCCCGGGGCGATCTCGGTGACGCGCACCGGCTGGTCCCAGAGCTCGAGCCGGAGCGTCTCCGTCATCACGTGCACCCCGTGCTTGGCCACCGTGTAGCCGCCGCCCCCCTCGTAGGCGAGGAAGCCGGCGATCGAGCCGACGTTGACGACGATGCCCTCGCCGTCCGCGGCCACGAGCGCGGGGAGCAGCGCCTTGGTCACCTTGAGCGTCCCGAGGACGTTGGTGTCGTACATCTGCCGCCAGAGGTCGACGTCGGCCTCGGCCACCGGCTCGAGCCCCAGCGCGCCGCCGGCGTTGTTGACGAGCACGTGCACCCGGTCCCCGGCGGCCGTCGCGAGCCGGGCCACGTCGTCGTCGACCGTGACGTCGCACGCCACGGCGGTCCCGCCGATCTCGGCCGCGAGCGCCTCGACGCGGTCCACGCGACGGGCGGCGCAGACGACCCGGAAGCCGTGGTCCGCGAGCATCCGGGCGGTCGCCGCACCGATGCCGCTGCTCGCGCCGGTGACGACGGCGGTGCGGGTGGGGACTGACTCGGTGCTCACGGGCGCTCCTGGGGTCGGACGGATGTGGGGTCGACGGCGACCCACACCGCGGCGGCGCGGGCGAGGAGGTCGCCGGTGGGGGAGTGCAGGGTCGACGCCGACCAGTGGCGGCGACCCTCGGCGGCCGTCTGCCACGCGGTGACGACGCAGGTGCTGCCCGGCTCGGGGAGGGCGTCGACGACGGCGGTCATCGTGCCGAGGACCATCGGACGGCCGGCGACCCCGGCGGCCCATCCGCCGGGGCAGTCGAGGGCGGCCCACACGAGGGCGACGCCGATGCCGTCGACCGGCACGCCCCAGCTCGTCGCGTAGCGGCCGGTGCCGTCGTCGAGCGGGCCGGGGCGAAGGCACAGGGCGTCGCCGGGCTCCCGGGCGGTGCCGCAGGAGAAGCAGGTGGGGAAGGGGTGCTCGGCCAGCCCCTCGTAGCGCAGCTCGGCGGCCCGGGCCTCCTCGAGCGTCGTGGGAGCCGCGACCG